>NZ_JBFARO010000119.1:0-24245 GCF_040677125.1 Actinomadura sp. NPDC049382 | reverse complement strand
CCGACCGCGCGGGCGGCGCCGACCCCGCGGTGCCGGCCCGGCTCCACGCCCTCGCGGCCAAGTGGGGCGGCACGGAACGGGCCGAGCCCGCCGCGGTCGCGGACCGCATCCAGGCGGCCTCCGCCGACGAGATCTTGGAATTCATCGACCGGGAACTCGGCCGGTCCTGACCGGCCGGGCCGACCACACCACCAGTTCTGGGGCTGATGCCGGATGCCGAGCCAAGAGCGACTCCTCGACTACCTGCGCTGGGTGACCGCCGACCTGCACCGGACCCGCGAGCGGCTGCGGGACGCCGAGGCGGGCCGCCGCGAGCCGGTCGCGATCGTGGCGATGAGCTGCCGCTACCCCGGCGGCGTCCGGTCGCCCGAGCAGCTGTGGCGGCTGGTCGCCGAGGAGACCGACGCGGTCTCGGGCCTGCCCGCCGACCGGGGCTGGGACCTGCCGGCGCTGTACGACCCGGACCCCGACCATCCCGGCACGACGTACGCGCGCGAGGGCGGGTTCCTGTACGACGCCGACCACTTCGACCCCGCGTTCTTCGGCATCAGCCCCCGCGAGGCCCTCGCGATCGACCCGCAGCAGCGGTTGCTCCTGGAGACAGCGTGGGAGGCCGTCGAGCGGGCCGGGATCGACCCGGCGTCGCTGCGCGGCTCCCGGACGGGCGTCTTCGCGGGCGTCATGTACGGGGACTACGCGGCGCGGCTCCTGCACCACGTCCCCGACGGGTTCGAGGGCCTGCTCGGCAACGGCAGCGCGGGCAGCGTCGCGTCCGGCCGGGTGGCCTACACGTTCGGGTTCGAGGGCCCGGCGGTCACGGTCGACACGGCCTGCTCGTCCTCGCTGGTCGCCCTGCATCTCGCCGCGCAGGCGCTCCAGAACGGCGAATGCGACCTCGCGCTCGCGGGCGGCGTCACCGTCATGGCCACCCCCACGGTCTTCATCGAGTTCAGCCGGCAGCGCGGGCTGTCGCCGGACGGCCGCTGCAAGTCCTTCTCCGCCGCCGCCGACGGCGCGGGCTGGTCCGAAGGCGCGGGGATCGTCGTGCTGCAGCGGCTCTCGGACGCCCAGGCGGGCGGCCATCCGATCCTCGCGGTGATCCGCGGCAGCGCCGTCAACCAGGACGGCGCCAGCAACGGGCTGACCGCACCGAACGGGCCGTCCCAGGAGCGGCTGATCCGGGCGGCGCTCGCCGACGCCGGGCTGGGGCCCGCCGACGTGGACGCCGTCGAAGCCCACGGCACCGGCACCACGCTCGGCGACCCGATCGAAGCCCAGGCCCTCCTCGCCGCCTACGGGCAGGACCGGCCGGACGACCGGCCCCTGCGGCTCGGCTCCATCAAGTCCAACATCGGGCACACGCAGGCCGCCGCCGGAGTCGCCGGGATCATCAAGATGGTCATGGCCATGCGGGAAGGCGTCCTTCCCAAGACCCTCCACGTGGACGAGCCGTCCCCACACGTCGACTGGACGGCGGGCGCGGTCTCCCTCCTCACCGAGGCCGCCCCCTGGCCCGACACCGGACGGCCCCGCCGCGCCGGAGTGTCGTCCTTCGGCATCAGCGGCACGAACGCCCACATCATCCTCGAAGCCCCTCCCGAGGACGAGGAGCGAGAAGCCGAAGCAGCGGACGCCGACGTCAGCGACGCCCCGATGCCGGGCGTGCTCCCCTGGCTCGTCTCGGCCAAGACCGGGCAGGCACTGCGCGACCAGGCGTCCCGGCTCGCGGCGCAGCTCCCGGACGCGCCCGTCCGGGACGTCGGGCACGCCCTCGCGGCGACGCGCACGCCGTTCGAGCACCGCGCGGTCCTCATCGCCGACCGCGCCGACGACTTCCGCGACGGGCTCGGCGCCCTCGGACGCGGTGAACCGCATCCGCTGCTCGTCCAGGGACGGGCCGTGCCGGGCGGCAAGCTGGCCTTCCTGTTCACCGGGCAGGGCAGCCAGCGTCCCGGCATGGGGCGCGAGCTGTACGAGACCGCCCCGGCCTTCGCCCGTGCCTTCGACGCGGCCTGCGAGCACTTCGACGCGCACCTCGACCGGCCGCTCAAGGACGTGGTCTTCGGCGACTCCGACGGCGGCTCAGACGACGACGCGCTGCACCGCACCGAGTACACCCAGGCCGCGCTGTTCGCGGTGGAGACCGCCGTGTTCCGGCTGCTGGAGTCGTGGGGCGTCCGCCCCGACTACCTGGCCGGGCATTCGATCGGCGAGCTGGCCGCCGCGCACGCCGCCGGGGTGTTCACGCTCGCCGACGCCTGCCGCCTGGTCGCGCTGCGCGGCCGCCTCATGGGCTCGGCGCGGGCCGCCGGCGCCATGGTGGCGGTGCGCGCGCCCGCCGACGCCGTCGCGGCCGCCATCGCCGGGCGGGAGGACGAGGTCGCGATCGCCGCGGTGAACGGCCCCGCCGCGACCGTCGTCTCTGGGGACGAGCGCGCGGTGCTGGAACTGGCCGCGCAGTGGAAGGCCGAAGGCCGCCGCACCCGCAGGCTCCGCGTCGGCCACGCCTTCCACTCCCCGCACATGGACGGGATCCTCGCGGAGTTCCGGAAGGCCGCCGGGGAGATCCCGATGAGCCCGCCCGCGATCCCGGTCGTGTCCAACGTGACCGGCGACATCGCCACCGACGAGCAGCTCTGCTCCCCCGCCTACTGGGCCGACCACATCCGGCGGACGGTGCGCTTCGCCGACGGCGTCCGCACGCTCCACGACCGGCGCGTCACGCGCTACCTGGAGGTGGGGCCGGACGCCGTGCTCACCGCGATGGTCCAGGAGTGCCTGGACGCGCCGCCCGCGGCGCTCGCACCGGTGCTGCGGGCGCGCAGGCCCGAGCCGCGGACCGCGCTCACCGCCCTCGCCCACCTGCACGTGTCCGGGCATCCGGTGGACTGGTCGGCGTGGTTCCCCGGTGAGCCGCCCCGCCGCATCGCGCTGCCGACCTACGCCTTCCAGCAGCGGCGGTACCGGCTCGACCCGGCCGCCCCGGCGCGGCCCGGTGACGAGCACGGCTTCTGGGACGCGGTCGAGAAGGGCGACCTGGGCGGGCTCGCGGACCGGCTCCAGCTGTCCGGCGGGCAGCGGGGCGCCCTGGAGTCGCTGCTCCCCGCGCTGTCGGCGTTCCGCAGGCGGCGCGACTGGGGCTACCGGATCGGCTGGACCCCGCTGCCCGACGTCCCGGCCCCGGCCCGGACGGCCGCGTGGCTCGCCGTCGTCCCCGAGAACGCGGGCGACGGCGCGGCCGACCCGCTCGTCGCGGCGGCGGCCGAAGCACTGGCCGAGCACGGCGCCGAGGTGACCGCCGTGCCGCTGCCCGCCGGAGCCGACGCGGACGAACTGGCCGGACGGCTGCGCCGCGCGGCCGGGACCACGGGGGCCTCCGGGCCCGGGATCCTCTGCCCGCCCGACCTGGACCTCGCGGCGCGGCTCGCGGCGGCGCTGGAACCGGCCGGGCTGGGCGGGCCGCTCTGGGTGCTGACGCGCGGCGCGGTCTCCGTCGGCGACGACGACCCGCTCACCGCGCCCGACCAGGCAGCGCTGTGGGGCCTGGGCTCCGTCCTGGCTGCGGAATGGCCACGCCACTGGGGCGGTCTGGTCGACCTGCCCGCCGAGCCCGGCCCCGCCGCACGGCGGCGGCTGGCCGCCGTGCTGGCGGGCGCGTCCGGCGAAGACCAAGTCGCCATAAGGGACGACCGCGTGTTCGGCCGCAGGCTGCTGCGCACCCGGCTCGGGCACGGCGAAGGCGGCTGGCGTCCCACCGGCACCGTGCTCGTGACCGGGGGCGGCACCGCGCTCGGCGCGGCGGCGGTGCGCTGGCTGGCCGGACACGGCGCCGAACGCGTCCTGGTGACCGGCGGCGCCGACCCGGACGGCCCCGGCACGGCCGTGGACTGCGACCCCGCGGACCGCGACGCGCTCGCCGCGCTGCTCGCCGAGCATCCGGTGACCGCCGTCGTGCACGTCGCGGCGGAGGCCGCCGGCCGGGGCATGGACGACCCGGCGGTGCGGGCGGCGGCCAACCTCGACGAACTGGCCGGCGACGTGGACGCGTTCGTGGTCCTCTGCTCCGCCGACGCCGTCCTCGGCGGTCCCGGCCTCGGCGGCGCCGCCCCCGGCCAGGCGTTCGCGGAGGCGCTGGCGCGGCGCCGCCGCGCCCGGTCCGCGCCCGCCCTCGCCGTCGCGTGGGGGCCCTGGGACGGCCATCCCGCCGCCGACGTCCTGCGCGCCCGCGGGCTGACCCCCGTCGTCCCCGACCAGGCGATGACCGTGCTGGAGGACGCCGCGTCCGCCGACGCCACCGTGCTGGTCGCCGACCTCGACTGGCCGCTCCTGCTCCCCGCGCTCACCGCCGAGCGGCCCGCGCCGCTGGTCCGCGACGTCCCGGAGGCGCGGCGCGTCGCCGACGCCACCGCCGTGACGCCCGACGCCGAACTGGCCGGACGGCTGGCCGCGGCACCGGACGCCGAGCGCCGGGAGATCCTCACCGAGCTGCTGCGCGGGCACGCCGCCGCCGTGCTCGGCCTGCCGTCCGCCGCCGAGATCGAGGCCGACGGCAACCTGCTGGACCTCGGCTTCTCCTCGTTCACCGCGCTGGAGCTGAGCAACCGGCTGAGCGCGGCCGGGCTGAGCCTCCCGCCGGTCCAGGTGTACGACGACCCGACCCCGGCGGCCCTCGCGCGGCGGCTGAGCGCGCAGCTCGGCGCCGCCGGCCCGGTCGCCGCCGAAGAGCACTGACAACGGAAGGAACACCGCCATGAGTCCTGCAGTCGCCGTCGCCGGAGCCGGGCCCGTCGGCCTGATGCTGGCCTGCGAGCTCAGCGTCGCCGGGGTGGAGGTGGTCGTGCTGGAGCGGTCCCCCGAACCGCGGCGGGACGCGCTGGGCATGGCCATCAACGCGACCGTCGTGGAACTGCTCCACCAGCGCGGCCTCATGGACGGGCTGCGCCCCCACGGCCTGTCGTGGCCCGCCGCCCACTTCGCGCACATCCCGCTGGACCCCGCCCGGCTGACCGGGCGCCGCGAGAACAACTTCATCGTCCCGCAGGCGAGGCTCGAACGCAGGCTGGAGGAGCGCGCGGCCGAACTCGGCATCGAGGTCCGGCGCGGGACGGAGGTCGTCGGCCTGAGCCAGGACGGCACCGGGGTGACCGTGCGGGTGCGGACGTCCGGCGGCGCCGAGGACGAGCCGGTCCGCGCCGCCTACCTCGTCGGCTGCGACGGCGCCGACAGCACCGTCCGGTCGCTCGCCGGGATCGGCTTCCCCGGCGAGGACCTGCCGTTCCACGGCATCACCGGGGACCTGCCCGCCACCGACGCGCTGTCCGCCTGGTTCGGCGCGCACCAGCTCGACCGCGGCATGTTCACCGTCGCGCCGTCCGCCCCCGGCGTGCTGCGCGTCTCCACCGGCGAGTTCGGCGTCGAGCCGGCGGACGCGGCCGCCCCCGCCGGCGTCGCCGAGCTGCGGGACGCCGCCCGGCGGCTCACCGGCCGGGACCTCGACCTCCCCGAACCGCACTGGCTCGCCCGCTGGGGGCACCGCACCCGCCAGGCCGAGCGCTACCGGGACGGGCGGGTGCTGCTCGCCGGGGACGCCGCGCACGTGATCTTCCCGCTCGGCGGGCAGGCGCTCAGCACCGGCATCGAGGACGCCGTCAACCTGGCCTGGAAGCTGGCCGCCGCGCTGCGCGGCGACGCCCCGGCCGGGCTCCTGGACACCTACGAGGCCGAACGGCACCCGGTGGCGGCCCGCGCGCGCCGCACGACGCTGGCGCAGTCGGCGCTCATGCACCCGATGGACCGGATCGCGCCGCTGCGCGAGCTGTTCGCCGAACTCGTCGAGCTGCCGCAGGTCAACGAGTTCCTGGTGGACATGGCGGCGGCCCGCGACGTCCGCTACGCGTTCGGGCCGGACCACCCGCTCGTCGGCGGCCGGCTGCCCGACGTGCCGCTCACCACCGCGTCCGGCGGGATCGGCCTCGCCGGGACGCTGCACGCCGCGCGCGGGGTGCTGCTGGTCCTCGGCGACGGTGACGCGCCCGCCGAGGAGGCCGCGGGCTGGGCCGGCCGGGTCGACGTCGTCCGCGCCGCGCCGTCCGCCGAGATCGACGCGACGGCGCTGCTGCTGCGCCCGGACGGGAGGGTCGCGTGGGCGGCCGGGGACGGCGGCGCGGCCGGGCTCCGCGACGCCCTCGCCGCCTGGTTCGGCGACCCCGTCCCCGCCGGCGCGCAAGGGCGTCTTTAGCCCCGCGTCCGACGATGGGGGCATGACGAACGGTCCCGACGTCCACCTGCTCGGGGTAGGCACGGCGCTCCCCGGCCCGCCGGTCGACAACGCCGCCCTCACCCGCCGGTTCGGCATGCCGCCGGTCTGGGAGCAGTGGATCGACTCCTTCATCGGCATCCGCACCCGTCACTTCGCCCTCGACCTCGACACCGGCGAGATCCGGCACACCCTCGCCGACCTCGGCGAGACGGCGGCGCTGCGGGCGCTGTCGGCGGCGCGGACGCGGCCGTCGCAGATCGACCTGATGGTGCTCGGCACGTCGTCGCCGGACCGGCTGATGCCGGGCACCGTCAACGTCGTCGCCGACCGGCTCGGCATCGACCAGATCCCCACCTACCAGCTGCAGTCCGGGTGCAGCGGCGCCGTCCAGGCGCTGGAGCTGGCCCGGCGGCTGCTCGGCACCGGCGCGTACCGCACCGCGCTGGTGCTCGGCGCCGACACCTGCGCCAAGCACATGGACCTCACCGTGGACGCGGCCGCGCTGCCGCACGCCGAGCAGGTCAACGGCGTGCTGTTCGGCGACGGGGCGGGCGCGGCGGTGCTGTCCACCGAACCCGGCCCCGGCTCGGCCGTGCTGCGCCACACGATGGTCCGGCTGACCGGCCTCAACCGGGAGCCCGGCCAGATCGTGGAGTGGTTCGGGCGCGGCGACCGGGACTCCGGCCGGCAGCCGCTCAGCGAGGACTACAAGGCGATCGAGGAGTCCGTGCCGAAGATGGCCGTGGAGATCCTCGAAGAGATCCTGGAGGAGCTCGGCTGGGCGGAGACCGACGTGGACCGGCTGCTGCCGCCGCAGCTCTCCGGCCGGATGACCGAGCGGATCGCGGCGGCGCTGGACCTGCCCGGCGCGGGCCAGGTGAACTGCGTCGCCGAGACCGGCAACACCGGCAACGCGCTGCCGTTCTTCCAGCTCGAACGGGTCCTGCCGCAGCTCGCGGAGGGCGACCGCGTCGTCGGCGTCGCGGTGGAGTCGAGCAAGTGGATCAAGGCGGGCTTCGCCCTGGAGAAGGCCGGATGACCGGAGAAGGCCGGCTGGACGGTGCCCCGCCGGCGCACGCGGAGCTGCTGCGCCTGCACCGCGACGGGCAGCTCGCGGACCGCTTCCCGGCGGCCGTCCGGCTGCTGGACGGCCTGTCCGACGAGGAGCTTGCCTCGGCGGGGCGGTTGCTCGCCCGGCTCGACCCCGCCGCGGTGGCGCGCGCCCACCCGGGGGTGCGGGCCGTCACCGTCGCGGTCACCGGGCACGGCACGCTCGCCGCGCTCGTCCCGGCGCTGACCGGGCAGCTCGCGAGGCACGGCCTGCTGATGCGCCCCCATGTGACCGAGTACGACGGGCACGTGTTCGCGCTCGGCGACCCGGAGAGCGAGCTGTACGCCGCCGACCCGGACATGGTGGTGTGCGTGCTGGACGCCGACCTCGTCTTCGGCCGGCTGCCCGTCCCGTGGCGCGTCGAGGACGTCGCCGAGGCGGCCGCCGGTCGGCTCGCCGAACTGCGCCGCCTCGCCGCCCGCTACCAGGAGACCGGCCGGGGGACGCTGGTGTTCAACACCGTCCCGCTGCCGCAGCGCTACCGGGCCCAGCTGGTCGACCACGCCTCCCGGGCCGGGCTCGGCGTGCGCTGGCGCGAGTTCAACATCGGGCTGCTGCGGCTGGCCGAGGAGCACCCGTCCGTCGCCGTCGTGGACCTCGACCCGCTCGTGGCCGAGGGGCATCCCGCCGACGACGTCCGGCTGAGCCTGTACGCCAAGGCGCACCTGTCGGCCGAGCTGCTCGGCAGGTACGCCCGCGAGCTCGGGCACCTGGCCCGGCATCTGGCCGGCCGGACGAAGAAGTGCCTCGCCCTGGACCTCGACGACACCCTGTGGGGCGGCGTCCTCGGCGAGGACGGCCCGGAGGGCCTGGCGGTCTCCGAGGGCTACCGCGGCGAGGCGTTCACCGCTTTCCAGCGGGTGGTCAAGCAGCTCGGCTCGCAGGGCCCGCTCCTCGCGGCGGTCAGCAAGAACGACCCGGAACCGGTCCGCGCGATGCTCCGCGACCACCCGGGGATGACGCTGCGGGAGGACGACTTCGTCCGCGTCGCGGCGAGCTGGCGGCCCAAGCCCGAGGCGCTCACCGAGCTGGCCGCCGCGCTCAACGTCGGCGCCGACTCCTTCGTCTTCGTGGACGACAGCCCCTACGAGCGCGGGCTCGTCCGGCACTCGCTGCCCGGCACCGCCGTCGTCGACATCGACGGCGAGCCCGCGCTGCACCTGGAGCGGCTGCTGTACGACGGCTGGTTCGACGTCCTGGAGCTGACCGCCGAGGACCGCGCCCGCGCGGCCCGGTACCGCGCGGAGCTCGACCGCAAGGACTTCCTCGACACCTTCGACTCCATCGAGGACTACCTGCGCGAACTCGGGGTGCGGGCGCGGCTGGAGCGGATGCGGGACGAGGACGCCGCCCGCGTCGCGCAGCTGACCCTGCGCACCAACCAGTTCAACCTCACGACCCGGCGGCTGCAGCGGCCCGAGGTGCGGGCGTTCGCCGACGACCCGGACGCGCTCGTCCTCACCCTGCGCAGCGGCGACCGGTTCGGCGAGAACGGCCTGGTCGGCGCGTTGTTCCTGCGCCGGGACGGCGACGAGCTGCACATCGACAACTTCCTGCTGAGCTGCCGGGTGTTCGCCCGCGGCCTCGAACAGGCGTGCCTGGCGGCGGTGCTGCGGCACGCGCGCGCGACCGGCGCCCGCGCGGTCCTCGCCGGGTACCGGGAGAGCCCCCGGAACGCCAAGGTCGCCGACCTGTACCCGCGGTACGGCTTCGCGCCGGCCGGGAACGGGCCGTGGCCGCGGACCTTCCGGCACGACCTCGCCGAGATCGTCGGCGTGCCGGGGCATCTGGAGCTGACCGCGGACCTGGAAGCGGACCTGGAGGGGGACCCACGTTGAACACCATCGACGACTTCATGCTCCTCGTGGAGGAGGAACTCGGCCTGCCCGTCACGGCGGAGGAGGCCGGGCGGCACTTCGACGAGCTGGCCGGGTGGGACTCGCTGCACATGCTGGCGCTGCTCGCCGCCGTGGAGCGGCGGACCGGGCGGCGGGTGCCGCTGCCCGAGATGCTGGAGGCGACCAGCCTGCGGGACGTGTACGCGCTGGCGGTCGGCACATGACCACCGCGCCCGTGGCCCGCGAGCGGCGGCACACCCTGCACTTCCTGCGCGCCGTCCGCCCGGCCGCGCCGGTGTACCTCGACACCGAGGTGGACATGGGCGGCGTGCTGCGGCACCGCGAGACCGCCCGCAAGTACTCGCTGGTCGCGTACGTGCTGCGGACGGCGGGCCGCGTCCTGGCGAACCACCCGGAGGCCAACGCCGCGATCGGCGGCGGGCCCTGGCCGCGCGTCGCGCGCTACCCGTCGGTGACCGGGAAGCTGACCCTCGACCGGACGCTGAACGGCCACCGGGTCGTGCTCGCCGCGCTGCTGCCCGACCTCGACACCGCCGGCCTCGACCGGATCCAGGACGAGATCGACCGGTTCCGGGACGCCGCCCCCCGCACCGCGCCCGAGTTCGCGGGCGCGCGGCTGCTGCACCGGCTGCCGTGGCCCGCCGGGTCGCTGCTGTACCGCGCGGTGACCGGGCCGCTCGGCCGCCGCCCGGCGGTGTTCGGCACCGTCGCGGTCACCTCGCTGGGGCACCGGCCCGTGGACGCCTTCCACTCCTACGGCGGCACCGCCGTGACGCTGGGCGTCGGGCGGGTGGCGGACCGTCCGGTGGTCCGGGACGGGGCGGTCGCCGTCGCCCCGGTGATGCGGCTGAGCCTCACCTTCGACCACCGGGTGGTCGACGGCGCGGAGGCCGCCGACGTGCTCGCCGAGATCAAGGACGGACTGGAGGCGGTGGCCCCATGAACGACGTCGCGGAACTGAAGCGGTTCGCGGTCGTCCACGCGCGCAGCGGGAATCTCCCCGGCTACCGGGAGGTGCTGGCGCGCATCGAGACCGACGACGGGGACGCCCCCGGCTCCTGGGTCGGCGAATGGTCGGCGGCGGCCGAGCGGCTGGGCGCCGAAGGGCGCGCGATGGACGCGTGCCGCGCCTACGCCATGGCCCGCTTCCCCTACGTGGACGGGCCCGCCCGGCAGCGGGCGCTGGAGCGCTGCACGGCCGCGTTCGAGCAGGCCACGCCCGCCGGGGTGGAGCGGCTCGACGTCGAGACCGCCGGCGGCCTGGTGCGCTGCTGGACCGCCGGGCTGTCCGCCGACCGGCCGCGTCCCGTGCTGCTCATCATGGGCGGGATCGTCACCGTGAAGGAGCAGTGGGCGCCCGTGCTCGCCCGCGTCGGGCGGCTCGGCATGGCGGGCATCGTCACCGAGATGCCCGGCACCGGCGAGAACACGCTGCGGTACGACGCCAAGAGCCCGCGGATGCTGTCCGCGGTGCTGGACGCGGTGGCCGGCCGCGCCGACGCGTCCCGCGCCTACGCGATGACGCTGAGCTTCAGCGGGCACATGGCGCTGCGCGCGGCGCTGGACGACTCGCGGATCAGGGGCGTCATCACGACGGGCGCACCGGTGCGGGAGTTCTTCACCGACGCGGCCTGGCGGCCCCGCGTCCCGCGCATCACAATGGACACCCTCGCCCATATGGCGGACGTGTCGGCCGACGAACTCGGCGGCGAGCTGGCCGCGTTCGCGCTGAGCGACGCGGAGCTGGCCGAACTGGCCGTCCCCGTCCGGTACGTGGCCAGTTCACGGGACGAGATCATCCCGCCCGCCGAGGCGGCGCGGCTGCCCTCCCGCGTCCGCGACCTGCGCATGCTCGTGCACGACGACGTGCACGGCTCGCCCGCGCACACCGTCGAGACCCAGCTGTGGTGCCTGCGGGAGCTGGTCCGGATGAGCGGGGCCGGGCTCCCGCAGCGGGCCGTGTTCGACCTGCTGTGGCGGGCCGCCCGGCTGCGCGGCGCGCTCCCCGGCAACTGAACCCCGAACACGAGCGGTTCTCGGACACGAAGGAGGGCGGCCCCACGGCGGGGCCGCCCTCCTTCGTGTTCCCGTTCAGTCTTCGATGAGCGTGAGCGCGCGTCCGGGGCACCACTTGACGGCGTACCGCACCTCGTCGGCCAGGTCGTCCCCCGGCCGCTCGTTCAGCAGCAGGACGCGGCCGTCCTCGTCGCTCTGGTCGAACACGGTGTCCTCGGTGAGCACGCACATGCCCGACCCGATGCACTTGTCCCGGTCGATGTCGATCCTCATGACGGCCCCCTCCGCTACCAGGCGACCGGCAGCTCGTGGACGCCGTAGATGCTGGCGTCGTCCTTGAACTCCAGCTCCTCCAGCGGCTTCGCGAGGCGCAGGTCCGGGATGCGGGCGAACAGCGTGTTGAACACGATCTCCAGCTCCAGCCGCACGAGGTTCTGGCCGAGGCACTGGTGGATGCCGAAGCCGAACGCGACGTGGTGCCGGGCGCCGCGCTCCAGCGAGAGCTCGGCCGGGTCCGGGAACACCTCCGGGTCGCGGTTGGCGCCGCTGAGCAGCGCCACCACGCCGTCGCCGGCGCGGATGACCTGGCCCGCGATCTCGATGTCGGCGGTGGCGACCCGCGACCCGCTGGCGATGTCGGCGATGCTCCAGTACCGCAGCAGCTCCTCCACGGCCCGGGGCGTCACGCCCGGGTCGCGCTTGAGCAGCGCGAGCTGGTCGGGGTGCTGGAGCAGGGCGAGCGTGCCCAGCGAGATCATGCTCGCGCTGGTCTCGTGCCCGGCCATCAGCATCAGCATGGCCAGGCCGAGCATGTGCTCGTGGTCGTAGGCGTCCTGGTCGCGGTACTTCACCACCAGCCGGCCGATCAGGTCGTCGCCCGGGTCCCGCTCCTTGGACGTGACCAGCTCGTCCATGTACCCCATGAGTTCGAGGAACGCGGCGATGCGCTGCTCGGTGGTGAACGTGCGGTCCAGGATGACGTGGGTCTTGCCCTCGAAGAAGTCGTGGTCCTCGTAGGGGACGCCGAGCAGCCCGCAGATCATCAGGGACGGCACCGGCAGCGACAGCGCCTGGACGAGGTCCACCGGCGGGCCCTGCGCCAGCATCCGGTCGATCCGCTCGTCCACGATCCGCTGCACGACCGGCCGCATCGAGCGGAACCGGCGGACCGTGAACTCGTTGATCATCATGCGCCGGTGCAGGGTGTGCCGCGGCGGGTCCAGCCCGATCAGCGAGTTGTTGATCTTCCCGAGCAGGGCCAGCGCCTGCGGGTTCATCTCGACCAGGTGCGGGTAGCCGTCGGTGAGCCGGTCCACGCTGACCCGCGGGTCGTTGAGGATCCGCCGGACGTGCTCGTGCCCCTGGACGAGCCAGGCGGTCCGCCCGGTGGGCAGCGTGATCTTCTTGACCGGCTCCCGCGCCCGGTACTCGGCGTACCGGTCGGGCGGGTCCATCGGGCAGCCCCGCGCCTCGGGGAAGGCGGGCGGCTCGGCCGGGGCCGGGGGCTCGGAGACGAGGCTCTCAGTCATGATCTCCCACTTCGTCGGGGCGCGGCGGGCCGGGTCAGACCGCGGCCGCGTACAGTTCCAGCTGGTCGTCGGCGGTGAGGATGGCGCGCTGCAGGTCCTGCAGGGCGCGGCACGGCTCCAGCCCCAGCTCCTCGTTCAGCGTCCGCCGGGCGACCTGGAAGACCTTGAGGGCCTCGGCCTGGCACTCCGAGCGGTAGAGCGCGAGCATGAGCTGCCGGTAGAACGCCTCCCGCAGCGGGTGCTCGGTGATCAGCGAGTAGAGCCGGCCGACCAGCTCCCGGTGCCGCCCGAGTTCGAGCTGGGCGTCGTTCAGCATCTCCAGGCACTCCATGCGGGCGTCGCTCATCCACGTCACGAAGCCGTCCACGATGGGGCCGCTGAGCAGCCCGCCGAGGACCGGTCCACGCCACAGCCCGAGCGCCTGCTCGAAGCACTCCGCCGCCTGCGGGTGCCGCCGGTCGCGGGCGTGCGAGCGGCCCTGGTTCATCAGCCGCAGGAACGCGTGGAAGTCGAGCTCGTCGGAGCCGACGCGCAGCACGTACCCCGGCGGATGGGTCACCACCGGGCTCCCCTCGCGGTCCGCGCGGTGCAGGAACTTGCGGATCTGGGAGATGTAGACGTGCAGGCCCGCGGTCGCCCGGCGCGGCGGCCGGTCCCCCCAGATCTCGCCGATCAGCTGGTCCAGCCCGACGATCTGGTCGGACCGGATGAGCAGGGCGGCCAGCACCGCCTCGATCTTGCGGGCGCTGATCGCGGACACGGCGCCGTCGGCGTCCACGACGCGCAGCGGGCCGAGCAGTTCGTACCTCATGAAGCGTTCTCCTCCACAGACCGGGTCGGCCGCCCGTCCGGCAGGACGGCGCGGACGGCGCCGACGACGGCGGCGCGCTGGGCATCCAGATAGAAGTGGCCGCCGGGGAAGACCCGCAGCTCGAACGGGCCGGTGGTGTGCTCCCGCCAGGCCGCCGCCTCCTCGGCGGTGGTCTGCGGGTCGGCGTCCCCGGTCAGCGCGGTGACCGGGCAGCCGAGCGGCGGGACCGGCGACCAGGCGTAGGTCTCGATCGCCCGGTAGTCGGCCCGCGTCACCGGCAGGATCGCGGCCAGCAGCTCCCGGTCGCCCAGGAACCGCTCGTCGGTGCCGCCGACCCGGCGCAGCTCGGCGACGAGCCCGGCGTCGTCGCGGGTGTGCACGTCGCCGCCGCGGGGACGGGACGGCGCGCGCCGCCCCGACGCGAACAGCCGCGCCGGCTCCCAGCCCGTCCGGTCCCGCAGCAGCAGCGCCGTCTCGTAGGCGACGACGGCGCCCATGCTGTGGCCGAAGAACGCGACCGGGCCGGTGGAGCCGCCGCCGAGCCACGGCTCCAGCGCCGCGGCGGCGCCGGCGGCGATCCGCCGGACGTCGGTCAGCGGCGGCTCGTGCCGGCGGTCCTGCCGCCCGGGGTACTGCACCGTCAGCACCTCGATCCCGGGCGCCAGGGTTTGCGAGAAGGGGTAGTAGTACGACGCGGACCCGCCCGCGTGCGGAAAGCACACCAGCCGGGCGCCGCTGTCCGAGCACGGGTGGAACCGCCGTATCCAGCGGTCGTCCACGGTCTCGGCTGCAGACATCGGGAGCCCTTTCATCGTGCCCATCGGCCTTTCTCGACCGAGCATAGGAATCGGTCGGCCACGGCAAATACCCCTAGCTCTCCCCTATTCGGCGGGCCGCCCGCCCCTAGCCCTACTCGGCGATTTTTGTACGCATCGTCCAATGGAAGACCGCCGGTTTCGGGTCCGGCCCGGCGGCGGCCTGCTCCACCAGCTCGAAATGCTCGTAGCCGCCGCGCCGCATGATCTTGATCTTGCGGTCGCGAGGCGCGGCCCGGCGGATCCGGGCGTCGGCCGGAATGTCGGCCGGGCCGCCGATCAGCACCACGTCCATGGCGTTCTCCTGCTCGGGCATCTCAGTTTCCTTCCTCGACAAGACGGCGGGTCCAGATCTCAATGGTGAATGAGCGGGGCCCCGCCAAAAACCCGTAACCCGGCCCCTATCGCGGCGCGGTCCCCCCTAGCCGGACCCGTATCCCGGACCCCGATTGGCACGGCTTTGGCGAGAATTCAGCGCGGCGGTGCGCAATAGGGGATCCGTTCCGCCCGAGAGGAGACCGGCAGGTGTCCCGCGAACGACGACGCACCCGGCCCCGGATGAGGTCCGTGCTCGCCGCCGCCATGCTCGAGATCGGCTACTGCTGCGGCATGGCGATGGGCTACCCGATCCCCTCCCCGCGGCGTCCCGGCGGGCCGCCCGAGCCGTTCGGGCCGCCTGGCTGGCACCCCGAGCGGGCGTGCGGCGACGCCCCGACCGACGTCGAGCGGCTGCTCTGGGACGACCTCGGCCTGCGGTGACGCCCGGCCGGCCCGGCCGACCGGCCCGGCCGGTCAGCGGGCGCGCTTGAACGGCCTGCCGGGGCCGGTCCGGACCTGCCGGATCACCAGGTCGGCCAGGCGCCGGTAGCCGGCCGCGTTCGGATGGAAGCTGCGCAGCTCGGCGGCCATGTCCAGCAGCTTGAACTTCAACCCGTTGACGTAGGGGCGGGGCGTGCCGAGTTCGTGGCCGGCGAACGCGTCGAAGGCGTCCACGTACTCGACGCTCCCCTTCCGCCCGGCCGCCCGCAGGGCGCGGTCGGCGTCGGCGGCGCTCCGCCGCAGCACGGCGTCCAGCTCGCCGCCGCGCTCGTTCAGCCACCGCTGGTCGTCGCGGCCCATCGTCGCCACGTCGTCCTTCGGGGACGGGGCGAACATCCGCGGGTAGCCGACCACCAGCACGCGGGCGGAGGGCGCCCGCGCGGTGACGGCGGACAGCAGCGTCGGCAGCGTCCGGCGCAGCGTGGCGAGCCGGTCGGCGATCTGCCCGCCCTGATGCCGGCAGCCGCCCATCAGGGGTTCGACCATGCAGCGCGTCAGGACCTTGGTGAAGCCCACGTCGTTGCCGCCGACGCTGACCGTCACGAGGCTCGTCCCGGCGCCGACACGGCCGACCTGGGGCGGCCGGCCGTCCTTGCCGTGGAGCAGGTCGGGGACGGTCGCGCCGGAGCAGGCCCACAGCGACGTGCCGCCGGGGAACCGGAACGACTTCGCCACCGTGTGGTAGAACGCCGCGCTGCTGCGGTGGCACCCGTCGTCGGGCACCGCGTCCGCCTCGGCGATCGCGAGGCCGACCCCCGCCGAGTAGGAGTCGCCCAGCGCGACGTAAGCGCCGGCCGTGGCGACGGACTCGGGGGCGACGGTCTTCGTCGAGGGCCTGTCCGCCTCGGGCAGCGTGTCCAGTGCGACGGCCGCCGCCACGACGGCGGCCAGCACCGCCAGCGCCGAGCCGATCGTTCCCGGTCTCCTGCTTGGCACGGGGGATCGCTCCTTCTGGGTGGCCTCCGGTCCGCCGCCTCAAGTCCACCCGCGCGGCCGGGCCCGGGGAAGCCGCCAAGGAGGGGCGCGCGCAGCACCGAAAGTGGGGCCCGGCGGGACTTTCGTCGTACGCGGCGGGTCAGCAGATGCTCGTGCCGCCGTCCACCCGGATCACGGCCCCGGTGAGGAAGGCGGCCTCCGGGCGGGCGGCGTTGACGATCCACCAGGCGATCTCCTCCGGGGTGCCGAGCCGCCCGAGCGGGATGGTGTTGCCGCTCCGCCGCCGCTCGATCTGCTCCTCGGAGAAGCCCGCGTGCAGCAGGACGGGCGTGTCCGTCGGGCCCGGCGCCACCGACGCCACCCGGATCCCCGCGGCGGCGAGTTCGCGCGCCCAGGTGTGGGTGAGGAAGTCCAGCGCGACCTTAGTCGCGCCGTAGACGGAGTTGGCCGGCCAGCCGCGCATCGGCGGGTTGGACGTGACGTTGACGACCGCTCCGCCGCGCGGCATGTGCGGGACGGCCCGCTGCGTCAGCATCAGCGGGCCGAGCAGGTTGGTGGCGAGCTGCGCCTCGGCCAGGCCGCGGTCGATCTCCCCCAGTGGGGCGGGCCGGGTGATCGCCGCGTTGTTCACCAGCACGTCGAGGCGGCCGGAGTCGCGCACCGCCGCCGCGACGATCTCGGCGGGCGCGTCCGGCGCGGCGACGTCGGCGGCCAGCACCCGGATGCCCGTCCGGCCGGCGGCGGTCTCCTTCAACCGCGCCTCGGTGCGGCCCACCACCAGGACGTCGGCGCCCTCGGCGGCGAACATCCGGGCGGCGGCCCGGCCGATGCCGGTACCGCCGCCGGTCACCACGACCGTCCGTCCCGCCAGCGCCTCCCCCGGCAGGGCGCGGCTCACGTGCGGGCGGCCGCGGGCAGCGAGTCCGCGGAGACGATCGACGGCACCGGGTGCATCACGATGAACTTGCCGCCCTTCTCCAGGAAGGCCCGCTCCTTGCGGAGGATCTCCTCGGCGTAGTTCCAGGCCAGCAGGAGGAAGTGGGTCGGCGGGTGCTCCTCGGCGTACTCCGGGGGACGCACCGGGATGTGGCTGCCGGGCAGCACCTTGCCCTGCTTCAGGTCGGTGGTGTCGATGCAGTACTCCAGGTCGCCGGGGCCGAGCCCGCAGACCGAGAGCAGCGTGTTGCCCTTGGCAGGCGCCCCGTACCCGGCGATCCGGCCGCCGCCGAGCCGCAGCCCCCGCACCAGCGCGGTCAGCGACTCCACAACGCCCTCGGTCCGGGCGGCGAAGGCGCGGTAGGCGGCGTCGTCGTGCAGCCCCTGCCGCTCCTCCAGCGCGATCAGCTCCTTGACCGCGGGACGCGGCTGCCACGGGCCGTCGGCGTGGCCGGCGAACACCAGGATCGAGCCGCCGTGCACCGAGATCCGCTCGATGTCGATCACGCGCAGGCCGTGCCGCTCGAACAGCGTCGCCAGCGTCCCGACCGCGTAGTACGAGAGGTGCTCGTGGTAGATGGTGTCGAACTCGGTGCGCTCCAGCATGTCGAGCGCGTACGGCACCTCGATGGCGAACACGCCCGCCGGCTCCAGCAGCCGCCGCACCCCGGCCGCGATGCCCGCCACGTCGTCGATGTGCGCGAACACGTGCCGGCCGAGGATCAGCCGCGCCTCGCCGTACCGGTCGGCGATGTCCGCGGCGGTGTCCGCGGAGAAGAACTCCGGCAGCGTCTCGACGCCGCGCCCGGCGGCGACCTCGGCGAGGCTGCGCGCCGGGTCCACGCCGAGCGTCCGCATCCCGGCGTCCTGGAAGATCATGAGCTGGTCGCCGGTGTTGCTGCCGACCTCCACCACGAAGGAGCCGGCGGGCATCTCCCAGCGCTCCCGGCACAGCTCGGCGACGAACCGCATGTGCCGCCCCATCGTGTCGGACGTGGACGTGACGTAGGAGTAGTCGCGGTACAGCACCTCCGGGTCCACGACGTGCGTCAGCGTCATCAGCCGGCACGACCGGCAGGAGATCACGTCGAGCGGGAACCGCGGCTCGCCGTCGTAGGAGTCCGCCGGGTCGAGGTAGCCGTTGGCCAGGGGCACCGGGCCGAAGGAGACGACCTCCTGCCAGTCGGACCCTCCGCACACCCGGCACTCGGTGACCCGCCGCGCACTGTCGCTCGCACTCATCTCCGGACCTCTCCAGTGTCTTCGGCCGCCGCTTGTTCGGCGTGCCGGAACCGTAAGCGGCGCCGGTTTGCTGCCGGCTGCGCGCTCCTAAAGCCGCAGTTCGGCGGGGCGCTTTAAGCGGCCTTCAGTACGGCTCGCCAGGCTCTGCCCCGTCCAGAGCGCCGAACCGGAAACGAGCTCCCAGGCCCATGGAGATCATCGGGCGCGGCTTTTTCGCGCGGAACCTGCAGCCGATCGCGTCGGCGCACCCCGGAGTGACCGTGCTGGCCGCCGGCGTGGCCCGGACCAGGACGGCGGCGGAGGCGGAGTACCGCCGCGAAGCCCGGCTGGTGCACCGGACCCTGGCGGACTGCGCGCGGCGCGGCCGGACGCTGGTCTTCCTCTCCACCGCCTCGGCGAGCCTCTACGGCGGCGACGGCGTACCGGGGCGGGAGGACGCCGTGCCGCCCGCCCCCGAGCCGTTCGGCCGGCACAAGCTCGGGCTGGAGGACGCGGTGCGGGAGTCGGGCGTGCGGCACCTCGTCCTCCGGATGGCGCACGCCGTCGGCCCGCACCAGACCGGGCAGCTGCTGATCGGGCTGCTCGGCGCGCTCCGCGCGGGCGAGGTCACGGTGTACCGCGGCTCCCGCCGCGACCTCATCGACATCGCCGACGCCGTGGCGATCATCGACGCGCTGCTGCGCGCGGGCGTCGCCGGGGAGACCGTCAACGTCGCCTCCGGGCACGCCGCCGCCATCGAGGACATCGTCGACCGCCTGGAGCACCACCTGCGGCACCGCGAGGCGGCCGCCCCGGCCCGCCGGCGCTGGGTGGACGCGGCGTCGGTGCAGGCGGTCAGCACCGCCAAGCTGCTGCGGCTGGTCCCCGCCGCGGGACGCATGGGCTTCGGGCCCGGCTACCACCGCACCGTCATCGACCGGCACATCGGCACCCTCCTGCGGGCCGCCGCCGCGCCGCCGCCTCCGGGGCCCGCCGAGGGCCTCGCCGCCACCCGTCCCCCGGCCTGAGAGGTCCACCATGCGCGTCCTGTTCGTCCCGCTGGCCGGGGCCACCCACTACTTCCCGCAGGTGGTGCTGGCGTGGGCGTTCCGCGCGGCCGGGCACGACGTGCGGGTGGCCGCCCAGCCGTCCGTCGCCGGGGTGGTGGCGCGGTCGGGGATGGTCGCCGTCGAGGTCGGCGGCTCCTACGACTTCGGCGGCCACGCCACCGACCTGATGGAGGTGGTGCGCCGGCACCTGGGCCGCCTTCCGGCGAGCATCGAGGAGGCCCGGCGGGTGGCCGCGACGCTGCCGCCCGAGGTGCTGCGCGAGGTGGACGAGGCCCGGTACCTGCCGCACGTGCGGGCGGCCGAGGCCATGGCCGCCGAGCTGCTCGACCTCGCCCGGCACTGGACGCCCGACCTGGTCGTCGCCGACCACGCCGCGCTCACCGCGCCGCTGGTCGCCGAGACCGTCGGGGCGCCGCTCGTCCGCTGCCTGTACGGGCCGTGGACCGGATCGCAGGTCCCCTATCCGGGCCGCAACATGCCCGTGGCGGAATGGCCGGACGTGGTGCGCTCACTGTTCGACCGGTTCGGGGTCGAGATCCGCGAGGACTACACGGCCCGGACGGTCGACCCGTGCCCGGACAGCATGCAGGTGCCCGGCATCCCGCGCCGCGTCCCGATGCGCTACGTCCCCTACAACGACAGCGGCGTCCTGCCCGGCTGGCTGACCAGGCCGCCCGAGCGGAGGCGGGTGTGCGTGACGCTCGGCACGCTCAGCGAGAAGACGGTCCCGGGCTCGACACAGACCCTCGTCCAGCGCATCCTTTCCGCGCTGGACGGGTTCGACGTGGAGATCCTCATCGCGGTGCGCAGCGGCGCGGGCGGCCGGCTCGGCGACCTGCCGGGCAACGCCCGCGTGGTCACCGACATGCCGCTCGACCTGCTGCTGCCCGGCTGCGCCGCGATCGTCCACCACGGCGGGGCGGGCAACGTGATGACCGCCGCCTGGCACGCGGTCCCGCAGGTCGCCGTGACCCAGGTGCCCGACAACACCTTCGAGGCGGAGCGGATGGCGGGCACCGGGGCGGGCGTCGCGCTGCGCGCGGACCGCGCCGGAGTCGACGACATCGCCGCCGCCGCCGCGTCCGTCCTGGCGGCGGACGGGCCCCGCGCCGCCGCGGACCGGCTGCGCGCCGAGATCCGCGCGCTGCCCTCGCCCGCCGAGGTCGTCGCGGCCCTGCGGGAACCGATCTGCTGACCCCACCGGAAGCGAGAGACACCATGCGCGTCCTGTTCACCCCGCTCGCCCCCACCCACTACTTCCACATGGTCCCGCTCGCCTGGGCGTTCCGCGCGGCCGGGCACGAGGTCCGGGTCGCCGTCCAGCCGGCCACCACGGGCGCCGTCACCGGCTCCGGCATGATCGCGGTCCCGGTCGGCGGCGGGTACGACTTCGCCGCCAACGCGACCGCGTCCCAGCGCCGGATCGAGGAGCGGATCGGCCGGATGCCGCGCGGCATCGACGCCGGGGAGGAGACCGGCCTCTCGGCGGACGACCTGACCTGGGTGAACATCGAGCGGTTCGGCGTGCTCATCGACACCGCGCGGGACGTGGCGGACGACCTGGCCGCGTTCGCCGCCTGGTGGCGGCCCGACCTGGTGGTGTCCGACCCGCTCGCGCTGGCGGCGCCGCTGGCGTCCGAGCCGGTGGGCGCGCCGCTGCTGCACCACCTGTGGGGGTTCGGCGCGCCCGGCGCCGGGGTGCCGCCGGAGATCTGGCCGCCGCACCTGCGGGAGCTGTTCGAGCGGCACGGCGTCGAGCCGCGGGCCCGCTACGCGGCGCACCACGTGGACCCGTTTCCGGGCAGCCTCCAGGCGCCCGAGGTGACCGACCGGATCCCGGTGCGCGCGGTGCCGTACAACGGCGCCGGCACCGTCCCCGAGTGGCTGCGCCGCCCGGCGGACCGGCGGCGCATCGCGGTGACGATGGGCACGGTCGTGACCGGCGTCCGGGACGGCGGCGGCCTGCTCGACCGGGACCTGCTCGACGCGCTCGCGGAGTTGGACGCCGAGGTCGTCGTCACCGTGCGGGAACGGGACCGCGAGCTGCTCGGCGAGGCGCCCGCCGGAGTGCGGGTCGTGGCGCAGCTGCCGCTGCACCTGCTGCTGCCGACCTGCTCCGCGATCCTGCACCACGGCGGCGCCGGCACCGTCCTGGCCTCGCTGTACGCGGGCGTGCCGCAGCTGCTGCATCCCGAGCCGGAGGACTACCCGATGGCGCGCGCGCTCGCCGGCGCGGGCGCGGCGGCGCTGCTGCCGGAGACCTGCGCCGCCGCCGACGCCGTGTCCGCGCTGTCCGCGCTGCTCGGCTCGGACGGCCCGCGCGCGGCGGCGGACAAGCTGCGCGCGGAGATCCACGAGCAGCCCTCGCCCGCCGAGGTCGCGGCGTCCCTCGACGAGCTCGCCGGCTGACGGGAGGCGACCATGCGCGTCCTGTTCGTCCCCTTCCTGATGGCGAGCCACTACCTGCACCAGGTGCCGCTGGCCTGGGCGCTGCGGGCGGCCGGGCACGAGGTCCGGATCGCCACCGGGCAGCCGCAGGTCGCCGACGCGGTCCTGCGGTCGGGCCTGACCGCCGTCCCGGTGGGCGGCGACTACGACCTGATCACCGAGATGTCCGCCGTGACCCGGGACCAGCCGGTGGAGCGGATGGCGCCCGGCGAGTTCCGCCGGCGCAACCGGGAGGGCCTGGAGCGCTACGCCCGGGCCGTCGCGGAGCTGACCGGCGACCTCGCCGGGTTCGCCCGGCGGTGGCGGCCCGACCTGGTGGTGGCCGACCCGATGGCGACCTTCGCGCCGCTGGTGAGCGAGCCGCTGGGCGTCCCGCTGGTGCGGAACCTGTTCGGGCCCGACCTCACGCGGCGGCTCGGCTTCCCCGGCGGCGGCGCCCCGGTCGACGGCGACGTCCGCGAGGCGTGGCCCGCCCCGCTGGTCCGGCTGTTCGACGCCCACGGCGTCGAGCCGCGCGCCGACTTCGCCGTCCGCACCGTCGACTCCTGCCCCGGCGCGCTGCAGCTCCCCGGCGTGCCGAACCGACTCCCGATGCAGTACGTGCCCTACAACGGCCCCGGCGAGGAGCCCGCGTGGCTGCGCCGCCCGCGCGGGCGCCCCCGAGTGTGCCTGACCTGGGGGACGGTCAACGCGTCGCTGCGCGGCGAGGCCGGCTTCGAGGCGCCGGGCATCCTCGCCGCGCTGGCCGCGCTGGACGTGGAGGTCGTCGCCGCGCTCAGCGCCGCCGACCGGGCGCGGCTCGGCGAGCCGCCGCCCAGCGTGCGGGTGGCAGAGCAGCTCCCGCTGCACCTGCTGCTGCCGACCTGCGACGCGATCTTCCACCACGGCGGCGGCGGGGCCATGCTCACCGCCGCCGCGCTCGGCGTCCCGCAGGTCGTGTCGGCGCAGAGCACCGACCAGGCGCTCAACGCCGAGCAGATCGCCGGCGCGGGCGTCGGCATCGCGCTGCCGCCCCGCACCGCCGAGCCCGAGGAGGTCAAGGCGGCGATGGCGGCCGTGCTGTTCGAGGACGGGACGCGCGCGCGTGCCGCCGCCCTGCGCGACGACGTCCGGTCCCAGCCGTCCCCCGCGCAGGTCGCGGCGCGGCTCGAACGGCTGGTGGAGGACCCGCCGGAACGGCCGTACTGAAAGGAGGCAGAACCATGCGGGTGCTGTTCATCCCGTTATCGGTACCGACCCACTACTTCCACCAGGTGCAGACGGCTTGGGCGTTCCGGGCCGCCGGGCACGAGGTGCGGGTGGCGGGCGAGGCGCCCGTCCTCGACGCCGTCGCCCGGTCCGGCATGATCGCCGTCCCGGCGGGCGGCGGCTTCGACTCGGTCGCCGCCAACGCGCGCGGCGTCCGGCTCGGGGCGCTGCCCGCCGCCGAGGCCGCCCGGCGCAACGAGGCGCGGCTCGACGAGTTCGCCCGCGCCGCCGGGGCGCTGGCCGCCGACCTGGTCGCCTTCGCCGAGGCGTGGCGGCCCGACCTGGTGGTGGCCGACCCGCTGGCCTCGATGGCGCCGGTGGTGGCCGGGCGGCTGGACGTCCCGCTGCTGCGCCACCTGTTCGGCCCCGACCTCACCCGGCACCTCGGATACCCCGGCAGCGGCGCGCCGGTCGACGGCGACCCGCGGGCCGGGTGGCCGCCGCGGCTGCTGGAGATCTACGACCGGTACGGGGTGGAGCCGCGCGCGGACTTCGCGCTGCGCCACCTCGACCCCTGCCCCGAATCGGTGCAGGTCCCGGGCATGCCGAACCGGCTGCCGATCCGGTACGTCCCCTACAACGGCCCCGGCGTCGCGCCCGACTGGCTGCGCGGCCCCGCCGACCGTCCCCGGGTGTGCGTCACGTGGGGCACCACCACGACGACGCTGCACGGCGAGGACGGCTTCCTGGTGCCGAGCGTCCTGCGCGCCCTGGCCTCCCTCGACGTGGAGGTCGTCGCGGCGCTCAGCGCGGCCGACCGCCGCCTGCTGCGGGACGTCCCGGACGGCGTGCGCGTGGTCGAGCAGGTCCCGCTGCACCTGTTCCTCGGGACCTGCGACGCGATCGTCCACCAGGGCGGCGCGGGCGCGATGCTCACCGCCGCCGCGCTGGGCGTCCCGCAGGCGATCGCCCCGCAGCACCCCGACCAGGTGCTGAACGCCGACAGGCTGGCCGCCACCGGGGCCGGGACCGTCCTGCCCGCAGCCGACCTGACCGCGGGCCCGGCGGCCGTCGAGAACGTCCGGGCGGCGGTCGCCGCACTGCTGTCCGGCGAGGCCGCGCGGACCGCCGCCGCCGGGCTGCGCGGCGGGGGGCCGCGCGGCCCCCCCCGCCCCCCCCGCGCCCCGCCCGGAGGGCAGGGAACCCGCCCGGGCCCCCCGGCCGCCG
>NZ_JBFARO010000118.1:0-24404 GCF_040677125.1 Actinomadura sp. NPDC049382 | reverse complement strand
CCTGGTTCTTCCGCGTCACCTTCATCCTCGGCCCGCCGCCGGACGGCGCCCCGCCCTCGTCGCCGATGACGGCCAGCTCGGCCCCGACCTCGACGGTCTCGTCCTCGGCGACGGTGATGCTGGTCAGGATGCCCGAGGCGGGCGAGGGGATCTCGGTGTCCACCTTGTCGGTGGACACCTCAAGGAGCGGCTCGTCGGTCTCGACGCGCTCGCCCTCCTTCTTGAGCCAGCGGGTGACGGTGCCCTCGGTGACGCTCTCGCCGAGCTGGGGCATGGTGACGGAGACCGGCATGTCTCAGCGACTCCTTCGTATTACTTGTGCGGCGTTCAGCCGTGCACGTGCAGTGGTTTGCCGGCGAGGGCGAGATGTGCCTCGCCGACCGCCTCGGACTGGGTCGGGTGGGGATGGATCAGCTGGGCGACCTCGCTCGGGAGGGCCTCCCAGTTGTAGATGAGCTGGCCCTCGGCGATGAGCTCGCCGACGCGCGCGCCGACCATGTGGATGCCGAGGACGGGGCCGTCCACGGCCGCGATCACCTTGACCTCGCCCTGCGTCCCCAGGATCTTGCTCTTGGGGTTGCCGGCCAGGTCGTAGACGACCTCCTTGATCTGGTGGCCGCGCTCGCGGGCCACCGCGGACGTGATGCCGACCGAGGCCACCTCGGGGTCGGAGTAGGTGATGCGGGGCACGCCGTCGTAGTCGATCGGCGGCGGGGTGAGCCCGCTCAGCCGCTCGGCGACGAGGATGCCCTCGGCGAAGCCGACGTGGGCGAGCTGCGGGGTCGGGATCAGGTCGCCGACCGCGGAGATCGTGGGGACGTTCGTCCGGCAGTACTCGTCGACCTTCACGAACCCGCGCTCGGTCTCGACGCCGGCCTCGGCCAGCCCGATGCCGTCGGAGATCGGGCCGCGCCCCACCGCGACGAGCAGCAGCTCGGCGTCGATGGTCTTGCCGCCTTCGAGGGTGACGGAGACGCCGCCCTGCGTCGGCTTGGCGCTCTCGAACCGGGTGCCGGTCTCGAACTTGATGCCGCGCTTGCGGAACGCGCGCTCCAGCCGCTTGGAGCTGGACTCCTCCTCCAGCGGCAGCAGGTGCGGCAGCGCCTCCACGATCGTGACCTCGGCGCCGAACGAGCGCCACACGCTGGCGAACTCGACGCCGATCACGCCGCCGCCGAGGATGACGACGGACGCGGGGACGTGCTCCAGCCGCAGCGCGTGGTCGCTGGAGATGACGCGCTCGCCGTCGATCTCCAGGCCGGGCAGGCTCTTGGGCTGCGAGCCGGTGCCGAGGACGATGTGCCCGCCCTCGATCACGCTGGTCGCGCCGTCGGGCGCGGTGACCTCGACGGTGGTCGGCCCGGTCAGCCGCCCGCTGCCGTGCACGACCTCGATGCCGCGGGCCTTGATCAGCCCGGTGAGGCCCTTGACGGTCGTGGAGACGACCTTGTCCTTGTAGGCGTTCACACCGGCCACGTCGATGCCCTCGAACGTGGTCTTGACGCCGAAGTTCGCCGCGTCCCGCGCGTGGTCCGCCACCTCGGCCGCGTGCAGCAGCGCCTTGGTGGGGATGCACCCGCGGTTGAGGCACGTCCCGCCGAGGGACTCGTCCCGCTCGATGAGCGCGACCGATCTGCCGAGCTCGGCGGCGCGCAGCGCGCACGCGTAACCGCCGCTGCCGGCGCCTAGGACGACGATGTCGAAGGTGCCGTTGTTGGCCACTGGACGCTCCATTTCCCCTGTCGCGGCGCCCGCGTGGATCGGGGCGCCCGTAGTGGTAGGGCGGGGCGGGGAGCACCGTCGGCGGGCCCCCGCCGCCATGAGAAACCTATTCTGTTCTCCGCCAGGTGACAGCGGTGGGGTTCGCTAGAGAATTCCCGCGGCGACGTCCTCGGCGATCTGGACCAGCGTGCGGGCCGCCGCGCCGGTGCCGCCCTTCGGGGTGTAGCCGTACGCCTCGCCCTTGTTGAAGGACGGGCCGGCGATGTCGAGGTGCGCCCACTTGACGCCCTCCGGCACGAACTCCTTCAGGAACGTCCCGGCGACGAGCATGCCGCCCCAGCGCTCGCCGCTGATGTTGGCGATGTCGGCGACCGCCGAGTCCAGGCCCTTGCGCAGCTCGGCCGGCAGCGGCATGCCCCAGGACGGCTCGCCCGCGCGCTCGGCCGCCGCGACGACCTTCTCGCGGACGTCGTCGTCGTTGGCCATGACGCCGGTGGTGCGGGTGCCGAGCGCGACGAGCTGCGCGCCGGTCAGCGTGGCGACGTCCACGATGAGGTCGGGGGAGTCCTCGCCGGCGCGGACGATGGCGTCGGCCATGACGAGGCGGCCCTCGGCGTCGGTGTTGAGGACCTCGACGGTCTTGCCGCCGTAGATGCGCAGCACGTCGGACGGGCGCTGCGCGGTGCCGCTCGGCATGTTCTCGGCGATGGCGAGGTAGCCGACGACGTTGACCTTCGGGCCGAGCTCGGCGATGGCGTCGAGCGCGCCGAGCACCGCCGCGGCGCCGCCCATGTCGGACTTCATCCAGTCCATCGCCTCGGTGGGCTTGAGGGACAGGCCGCCGGAGTCGAATGTGATGCCCTTGCCGACCAGCACGAGCGTCCGGGACGCCTCGGGGTGGGTGTAGGCGAGCCGGACGAGCCGCGGCGGGTTCACCGAGCCCTGCCCGACGCCGGCGATGCCGCCGTAGCCGCCGTCCACGAGGGCCTTCTCGTCCAGCACCTCGATGGCCAGGCCGGATTCGGCCGCGACGCGGCCCGCCTCGGCGGCGAGGTCCTCGGGCGTCAGGTGCGAGGGCGGGGTGTTGACCAGGTCGCGGACGAGCTTCACCGACGCGGCGAGGGTGCGGGCGCGGGCGACGGCGGCCTCCTCGGCCGCGGGCGCCGCCAGCCGGATCTCCTCGACGGGGGCCTTGCGGTCGCCGCCGGTGCGGAAGGAGTCGAAGGAGTAGGCGCCGAGCAGCGCGCCGAGCGCGACCGCCTCGACGGTCTCGGCGGACGACGCGGGCAGCGCCACGGCGACCCGGGCGGTGCCGGCGAGGGACCGGACGGCGGCGCCGGCGGCGCGGCGCAGGTCCTCGGCGGAGGGGTCCTCGCCGAGCCCGGCGGCGACGACGACCTTGGCGGTGGCGGCGCCGAGCGTCGGCAGCCTGGTGATCTCACCGGCCTTGCCGGTGGCGCCGAGCGCGCCGAGCGCGTCCGCGAGGCGGCCGTCGAAGGCGCGGTCGAGGTCTTCCGCGCCGGCGGCCGGGGCGGCACCCGCCCCGGCTGGGGTGACCCCGATCACGATCGCGTCGGTGTCAAGACTGGCCAGGGCTGCGCTGTCAAGGCTGATGCTCGTCACGTAGCACGATGGTAGTCCTCCCGGTGACCGGTTTCGTCCTTTTGGATCAAGCATTGCCCGGCCCGGAGCCGGTCCCGGCGCGCCCGTGGCCGTCAGGGCCGTGCGGTGGGCCGTCAGGGCCGCGCGGCGAGGACGACCAGCGCGGCCGTGACGGCGATCTCGACGAGCGCGCCGAGGACGTCGCCGGTCACGCCGCCCAGCCGCCGGACGGCGTGCCGCAGCATTACCAGCGCGGCGGCCAGCGCGACGAGCACCGCGACCGCGGCCTGCACGGCGCCGCCCGGCCCGCCGGTCGCCGCTCCGGCGCCGCCGGCGGCGGCGAGGACGACCGCCGTGACGGCCAGTGCGGCGCGCGTGCCGACGGTCCCCGCCACGAGCGCTCCCAGGCCGCCGGGACGCGTGGACGGCACTCCGCTGCGGCAGGCCCACGGGAGCACCGCCCGCCCGGCGACCGACGCGACGAGCACGGCGACGGCCGGATGCGGGGCGGCGGCCAGCGCGGCGACCTGGGCCAGCACGGTCAGCAGCAGCGTGACCACGCCGAACGGGCCGATGTCGGAGCGCTTCATGACGGCGAGGGCGTCGGCGGCGGGACGGCCGCTGCCGAGCCCGTCCGCGAGGTCGGCGAGCCCGTCCAGGTGCAGCGCCCGGGTCGCGGCGGCCGTCGCGGCCACCGCGAGGACCGCCGTCAGGAGGACGGGCAGACCGAGCGGGCCGCCCGCCAGCAAGATCAGCGCGGCGGTGCCGCCGGGGACCAGGCCGGCGGCCGGGGCGAGCAGCATCGCGGCGCGCGCGGTGCCCCGGTCGACCCGCGCCCGTCCCAGCGGGACGACGGTCAGCAGCGTCACCGCCAGCCGCAGCCCCTCGATCACCGGAGCTCCGTGACGCGTCCCGCCACGACCAGGGCCGCCTCCTCCGACTCGGCCGCGAGCCGCTGGTTGGCCAGCCCGAGCATGTCCCGGAAGGCCCGTCCGGACGCCGTCGTCGGCACCAGGGACAGCCCGACCTCGTCGCTGACCGCGACCACGCGCGCCGCCGTCCCGCGCCATGCCTCCACCAGTTCGTCGAGGCGGGGCAGCGCCCGCGACGGGTCGTCCCAGGCGGCGGACTCGTCCATCGCGGCGGCCAGCCAGGTGCCGATGCCGTCCACCAGGACGGCGCCCGTCGCGGACGCCAGGACGTCCGCCAGGGCCGTCGTCTCGGCGGTGCGCCACCAGGCCGGGCGGCGCCGCCGGTGCGCGTCGACCCGCTCGGCCCAGGCGGGGTCGTCGTCGCGGACGGGACCGGTCGCGACATAGAGGACGTCCGGGCACGCGGCCAGCCGCAGCTCCGCCTCGGCCGACTTCCCCGACCGGCTGCCGCCGAGCAGCAGGGTGCGGAACGGGCCGTCCGCGGGCCGGTTCCAGAAGGCCATGCGGCGCTCCAGCTCGGCGGGGGACGGCAGCCGGTGGTCCACGTGGACGGCGGCGATCCGGGTCGCGGACGTCACCGCTCCGACGCGGCGCAGGTGGCCGAGATGCTCGGGGGAGCCCGCGAGGTCGAGCAGCACGGCGTCGTACCGCACCCCGGAGACCGGTTCCGGCCTCGCCCCCGGGCCCGCCGCCACCAGGACGCGCCCGCCGCCGGGGGAGCGGACCTCGTGGCCGCCGGGCACCTCCGTGCGCGGCAGGTCGTCCAGAGGCACGCCGTCGACGAGGCCCGCGAGCGGCTCGTGCCGGACGCCGGCGGCGCGCAGCCGGTTGCAGGACGCGCACCGGCAGCCCGGCGCGGGCCAGCCCTGGGCAGCGGCGATGCCGCGAAGCTCGATGTTCATACTGGTCGGAACTCTACGGTTACGCTCCCCTGGAAGGATCACCTCGCCCCCGACAGGAGGAGCCCGGTGGGCAACCCCCCGAACAGTCCCTGGCCGCATCAGCCGGGGCAGCCCGGTCCCGGCGGCCCGCCGCCCTACGGCCCGCCTCCCGTCCCGCCGGGCGGTCCCGCGCCCGGCATGCCCGGCGGCTACGGCCCGCCGCCCGGACCGCCCCACGGACCGCCCTACGGGCCGCCTCCGCCCGGGCGGAAGGGCGGCGGCGGGCTGGTGTTCGCGCTGGTCGGCGGCGGCCTCGTCGTCGTGCTGATCATCGCCGCGGTGGTGGTGCTCGCCCTCCAGAGCGGCGACGACGACGGTGGCGGCGGTGGCGGCGGCGACGTCCAGCTGCGGGCCGGCAAGATCGCCGGGGGCGCGGAGGCGGTGCCGCTCGCCGACGGCAGCCTCGTCATGTCCAGGCCCGGCGTCACCGCCCCGGTCGTCGACATCTACGAGGACTTCGCGTGCCCGCCCTGCGGCGCGTTCGACAGCAAGCACGACCCGATGCTGAAGCAGCTCGTGGTCGCGGGACGCGCCAAGGTCGTGTTCCACCCGATGCTGATCTTCGGCGAGAGCTCCCAGCCGGCGCACGACAACTCGCTGCGCGCCGCGTCCGCCCTGCGCTGCGTCGGCGACGGCGCGCAGTGGCTCTCCTACCAGGACGCCCTCTACGCCAACCAGCCCGAGAGCGAGACCTCCACGGGCTACACCGTGGAGCAGCTGCTCTCCCTGGCCGAACCGCTCGGGCTCACCGGAGACGACTTCACCTCCTGCGTGAAGAGCCGGCGCTACGCCGCCAGCGTGAAGACCGTCAGCAAGGGCTACATATCGTCCGGGATCCAGGGCACGCCCACGGTGCGGGTGAACGGGCGCACGCTCGACACGTCCGACACCGAGAGCCCCGAGGCGCTGCGCCGCGCCATCGAAGCCGCCTCGTGACCGGCTAGTCTCACCCGCGACGAGGGAGGTCGACGCGATGGCGTGGAGCTGGCGTTTGGAGCGGGCCGACGGGCGCGCGATCGGCATGTCGGAGGAGACCTTCTCCACCCAGGCGGACGCGGAGAGCTGGCTGGGGGAGAACTGGCGCGGCCTGCGCGCCGACGAGGTCGACAAGGTCGTCCTGCTGGACGGCGAGACGCTCGTGTACGAGATGAGCCTGCAGGACCCCGAGTGACGCGAGGGCCGCGGAGCCGGCGGCTCCGCGGCCCCTGTCAGCGCCCGTCCGGGCCCTCGTGCCCGACCGGGCCCTCGTGCCCGGCCGGGAGCGCGGGCCAGGTCAGGGGCGCTTGCGCGGGCTGGCGGTCTTGGCGGGGTCGCGGATGACGGCCGAGCCGAGCACGTCGTCGATCCGCTTCATCACGTCGGCGTCCAGCTTCACCCCGGCGGCCTTCACGTTGTCGGTGACCTGCTCGGGACGGGTCGCGCCCACGATCGCCGCCGACACGTTCGGGTTCTGCAGCGTCCAGGCGATCGCCAGCTGCGCCATCGACAGCCCTAGCTCGTCCGCGATGGGCCGCAACTCCTGCACGCGGGTCAGCAGGTCGTCGTTCAGATAGCGCTTGATCATGTCCGCGCCGCCCTTGTCGTCGGTGGCGCGCGACCCCTCGGGCAGCGGCTGCCCCGGCTTGTACTTGCCGGTCAGCACGCCCTGCGCGATCGGCGACCAGACGATCTGGCCGACCCCCTCGCGCTCGCACAGCGGGACGACCTCCTCCTCGATGACCCGCCACAGCATCGAGTACTGCGGCTGGCTGGAGACGATCCGGTCGAAGCCCATCTCGTCGGCGATCTTGAGGGCGCGCTCGATCTCCTCGGCCCGCCACTCCGACACGCCGACGTACAGCACCTTGCCCTGCCGGACGAGGTCGTCGAACGCGCGCAGGGTCTCCTCCAGCGGCGTCTCGTAGTCGAACCGGTGGGCCTGGTAGAGGTCCACGTAGTCGGTGCCGAGGCGTCGCAGGGAGCCGTGGATCGACTCGAAGATGTGCTTGCGGGACAGGCCCCGGTCGTTCACGCCGGGCCCGGTGGGCCAGTAGACCTTGGTGAAGATCTCCAGCCCTTCGCGGCGCTGCCCCTTGAGCGCGCGGCCGAGGACCTCCTCAGCGCGCGTTCCGGCGTAGACGTCGGCGGTGTCGAAGGTGGTGATCCCCTCGTCGAGGGCGGTCCGCACGCACGCGTGCGCCGCGTCCTCCTCGACCTGGGAGCCGTGGGTGAGCCAGTTGCCGTACGCGATCTCGCTGATCTTCAGACCGCTCCGGCCCAGGTTTCGGAACTCCATGGCTCCGACCCTAGCCCGGAGATGATCGCCGTTCCCAGGCCGCGGACGGGGGGCCGGGCGGTGCCCGGCCCGCGTCCGGTCAGACCTTCTCCTTCTCGCCGATCCGCACCTGCGGGTTCGGGACGCGCAGCCGGCGGATCTGCATGGCGCGCATCGCGGCGTACAGCCCGACGCCCTTGGCGTCCTCCTCCGGGAAGCGCTCGGCGGCCAGCCGCTTGATGCCGCGGCTCAGCCAGAAGCCCTCGCCGAACACGACGATCAGCAGCAGCGGCGGCGCGAACAGCACCAGCAGCCGGGCGGCCGGGATCGGCAGCATGCTCAGCAGCACCATCGCGAACATGGCGTACATGAGGTACGAGCCGACGGTGCGGCGGGAGTCGACGTAGTCGCGGGCCATCCGCCGCACGGGGCCCTTGTCCCGCTTGAGCAGGTGCTTCTCGTCGCCTTGGGCCATGCCCTGGCGCGCCTTGGCGCGCTCCTCCGCCAGCTGCGCGCGGCGCCGCTTGTAGGCCTCCTTACCGGAGGCCGGTGCGGTGATCGGCTGGCGGCGGCGCTTTTCGGCGTCCTTCCGCTTCGGGGTGGGACGGCCCTTGCCTCCCGGCTTTACTACCTGAGGAGGATTCGCCGGGGGCTCCGGGGTACGACGCTTGAACACGGGATCAGACTACCGGCTGCGAACATCGTGGCTGCCTCGCGCGTTAACGCGTAGGGTGATAAGAACCCCAGCAGTGGTCAATGAGCCCAGTTCACGACTGAGGCGACAGCACGAAGGGACCGGCGCCGCGCGATGAGCGTGATGAAGCGAATGTCGATGATCTTCAAGTCCAAGGCGAACAAAGCCCTGGACCGCATGGAAGATCCTCGGGAGACCCTCGATTACTCCTACCAGCGTCAGCTGGAGATGCTGCAGAAGGTTCGTCGCGGGGTCGCCGACGTCGCCACCTCGCGCAAGCGTCTCGAACTGCAGATCAACCAGCTCGAGCAGCAGCAGAGCAAGCTGACCGACCAGGGCAAGAAGGCGCTGCAGGTGGGCCGCGAGGACCTCGCCCGCGAGGCGCTGACCCGCCGGGCCGGGCTGGAGAGCCAGCTGAACGACCTGCGCGGCCAGTACCAGCAGCTGCAGGGCGAGGAGGAGAAGCTCACGCTCGCCTCCCAGCGGCTGCAGGCCAAGGTCGACTCCTTCCGCACCCGCAAGGAGACGATCAAGGCGACCTACACCGCCGCCGAGGCGCAGACGAAGATCAACGAGGCGTTCTCCGGCATCTCCGAGGAGATGGGCGACGTCGGCCTGGCGATCCAGCGCGCCGAGGAGAAGACCGACACGATGAAGGCGCGCGCCGGCGCGATCGACGAGCTGCTGGCCTCCGGCGCCCTGGAGGACTTCTCCGGTCCGAAGGACGACATCCAGGCCGAGCTCGACCGGATGGGCTCCGGCCCCGGCGTCGACCTGGAGCTCGAGCAGCTCAAGGCCGAACTCGGCCAGGCCCCCGCGCCCAAGCAGCTGAACCAGGGCAGCCCGAACGCGCAGCCGCAACAGCAGCAGCAGGACACCCCCCAGCAGGCCCCGTGGCCGAACAACCCCGGGGGTGCCCAGTGATCGTCCGCCTCATGGGCGAGGGCCAGCTGGACGTGGCCGAGGAGGACCTGTCCTCGCTCAACGCCCTCGACTCCGAGCTGGAGTCGGCGATCGAGTCGGGCGACGAGACGGCGTTCCGCGCCGCCCTGCACGCCCTGCTGGAGAACGTCCGCAAGGTGGGCAGGCCGCTGCCGGCCGACAGCCTGGAGCCGTCGGAGCTGATCCTGCCGCCGGCCGACGCGCACATCGACGAGGTGCGCTCCATGCTCGGGGACGAGGGGCTCATCCCGGACTGACCCCGCGCACCGGGGGAAGGGGACGTCCCGTGACACGACGCCGCGGGGCCCCGGGTGTGCCGGCCGGTCCGGACAGCCGTTCTGGACACACAGGCACAAAACCCGGGTCTCGTGCGTTGGTACAAATGAATAGAGCAAGACTTGGGGGTGGCCGCATGGCCAGGACGCGCTACGCCTCCGACCGGGGGCTGACATCGCGGATGCTCATGACGATGTTCCTGCTGGGGCTGGTCTACGTCGTCTTCGTGGGGGCTTTCTTCGTCTTCGTGCCGCAGTGGGCGTTCGTCGCCCTCGGCGTCGCGGTGGCGTTCCTGTTCGCCCAGTACTTCTTCTCCGACCGGATGACGCTGTTCGCCATGCACGGCCGCGTCGTCTCGCCGGAGGAGGCGCCGGAACTGCACGGCGTCATCGACCGGATCTGCGCGATGTCGGACGCTCCGAAGCCGAAGGTCGCGATCTCCGACACCGACGTGCCGAACGCGTTCGCCACCGGCCGCAACCAGAAGAAGGCGGTCGTCTGCGTCACCACCGGTCTGCTGCGCCGGCTCGAACCCGTCGAGCTGGAGGGCGTGCTCGCGCACGAGATGGCGCACGTCGCCCACCGCGACGTCGCGGTCATGACGATCGCCTCGTTCCTCGGCATCTGCGCCGGCCTGATCACGCGCTTCGGCCTGCAGTGGGGCCTGTGGGGCGGCTTCTCCCGCCGCAGCAACGACCAGAACACCGGGCTGATCCTGCTCGCCGTCGTCGCGGCCAGCGCGCTCGCCTACGCGGTCAGCTTCCTGCTCACCCGCGCCCTGTCGCGGTACCGCGAGCTGTCCGCCGACCGCGCCGCCGCGCTGCTGACCGGCCGCCCCTCCGCGCTCGCCAGCGCGCTGACGAAGGTCAGCGGCGAGATCGCCCGGATCCCGACCAACGACCTGCGGTCCGCGCAGGCGTTCAACGCGTTCTTCTTCACCCCGGCGTTCGGCCGCGGCGCCAGCGTCGCGACGCTGTTCTCCACCCACCCGCCGCTGGACAAGCGGCTCGCCCAGCTCTCGAAGATCTCCGCCCAGCTCAGCAGGGGAGTCTGATCCCGTGGGTTTCCTGGACACCCTCCTCGGCCGCTCCAAGCCGGCCAAGCCCGACCTCGACCAGATCTTCGGGCTGTCGTCGGCCGCGATCACGCTGGAGGCGGCGACGGGCTTCCGCCCGACGGGCCGCGGCTCGGTGTGCTTTCGCGCGGCCGAGGGCGGCGCGTTCGCGCGGCTGCAGGCCGACGTCCAGGAGCTGCTCGACGCCGACCAGGGCCCCAAGGTGGAGATCAGCAACGACTCCTACGGGTACACCTGGCTGCTCGCCACGCACGCCCCCGAGGAGCTGCCCGACCTCGTCACCGACCTGCACGCGGTGAACTCCACGCTGGAGTCCGGCGGGTTCGGGCCGCACCTGCTGTGCTCGCTCGCGGGCTTCCGCGGCCCGGAGGGGCAGCGGCTCGCCCTCGTCTACCTCTACAAGCGCGGCACCTTCTACCCGTTCGCGCCGCTGCCCGGGGACAAGCGCGACAACGCGCTCGAACTCCAGGTGCGCGGCGCGATCGGCGCCGACCTCCCCTTCGAGGAGGACCTCGGCCGCTGGTTCCCCGTCTGGGGCGCCCCCGGCCTGTAGCCGTCCCGTCACCCGCTTCTGCGTCGCACGACGCTGAATCCTCTCCCGCGCCGGTCTACCGTCAGGCCATGACGCCCTCCCGCGACGCGGACGAGCCGAGCCTGACGTGGCGGATGCTCGCCACGATGGGCCTCGTCGCGCTCGTCTACGCGGCCGCCGCGCTGCCCGCGTTCCTCGCCGGACCGGTCTGGGGCGCGGCCGCGGTGGCCGCCGCCGCGGCCGTCGCGGTCTGCTCGGCGCGGGCGGCGGACGGGCTGGTCCTGCGCGCGATGGACGCCCGCCAGGTGACCGCCGCCGAGGAGCCGGAGCTGCACGCGGTCCTGGACCGGCTGTGCATGTCGTCCGGGCTGCCGAGGCCGCGCCTCGCCGTCTCCGCCGTGGCCGCGCCCAACGCCTTCGCCGCGGGCTCGGGCCCCGGCTCGGCGGTCGTGTGCGTCACCGAGGGGCTGCGCGCCCGGCTCGACCCCGCCGAGCTCGCCGCCGTCCTCGCGCACGAGACCGCGCACGTCGCGAACCGGGACGTGCTCGTCGCGGCGGTCGCCTCGTTCCCGAGCCTGGTCGCCGGGCTCTTCCTCGACTGGTGGGCGGGCCTGCTGACCGGCCGCGGCAGGAGCGCCGCGGGACGCGTCGCCGCGCTGCCCGCCGGGGTCGTCCTGCTGCCGCTCGCCGCGGTGGCCGCGGTGCTGTACGCGGCGGGCACGCTGGTGCTGCTCGCGCTGGCGCGGCAGCGCGAGCTGTGCGCCGACGCCACCGGGGCGCTGCTGACCGGGCGGCCCGCCGACCTCGCGACCGCGCTCGACAAGATCACCGATGAGCTGCGCGACGCGTCCCGCGACGACCTGCGGGCGCTGCGTCCGGCCGCGCCGCGCTGCGTGGTCGCGGCGCGCGGCGGCGGCGTGTCCGGGCTGCTGGCCACCCACCCGCCGACGGCGCGGCGCAAGGAGCGGCTGACCGGCCTCTCCTGGCGGCTCGCGAGCGGGGGATGAGCGTGGGCCTCCTGGATGGGCTCCTCGGCAGGCCCGCGCCCGCGCCCGCGTCCGGGGCCGGCCGGCTGTTCGGCCTCCCGGCCGCCGCACCGGTGCTGGAGGCGGCGACCGGCTTCGTCCCGACCGGGGAGGGCGGCGTCTGCCACCGCCTCGTGGAGGGCGGGCCGTTCGGCGCGTTCGGGCGCGCGCAGCGCGAGGTCGAACGGCTGCTGTCCGGGGACGCGACCCGGCGGACGGGCGTCAGCGCCGATCCGCACGGCTGGGGATGGATCCGGGTCACGCGCCCGCCGGACGACTTCGAGGCCCTGGTCGCCGACCTGCACCTCGTCGAGTCGACACTCGCCGATGCCGGATACGGGCGCTACCTGCTCTGCTCGGTCGCGGGATTCCGCAGGGGCGCGGAACGCCAGCGGCTCTTCCTGGTCCACGCGCCGGTACGGGACGCGTTCTACCCGTTCGCGCCGCGCCCGCCGGACGCCCCGGACGGCATCGCCGACGCCGCCTCCCGCGGCCGCAACAACCTCGTCGAGACCCGCACTAGGGACGCGCTCACCGGGACCCTGCCGATCGAGCCGGACAGGGCCCGGTGGTTCCCGGTGTGGGACGTCCCCGGCCTGTGACCGGCCGGGCGCGCCCCCGCGGGCTCGGCTAGAGCAGGGCGAGCATCTGGTCGAGGGCGGCGCGCGCGTAGTGCGCGGTCTCCTCGTCCACCTCGATGACGTTCTGGACGTCGCCCGCCGCCAGCGACTCCAGCGACAGCACCAGGTGCGGGAGGTCGATGCGGTTCATCGTCGAGCAGTAGCAGACCGTCTTGTCGAGGAACATGACGTTCTTGTCCGGGTGGGCGTTCGCGAGCCGCCGGACGAGGTTCAGCTCGGTGCCGATCGCCCAGGACGAGCCGGGCTCGGCGGCCTCGATCGTCCGGATGATGTACTCGGTGGAGCCGATCTGGTCGGCGGCCGTGACGACCTCGTGGCGGCACTCGGGGTGCACGAGGACGTTGACCCCGGGGACGCGCTCCCTGACCTCGTCCACCGACTCCCTGGTGAACCGGCCGTGCACTGAGCAGTGGCCGCGCCAGAGGATCATCTTGGCGTCGCGTAGCTCCTGGTGGGTGAGCCCGCCCTCGCGCCGGTGCGGGCTGTAGACGACGCAGTCGTCCAGCGAGAAGCCCATCTCCAGGACGGCGGTGTTGCGGCCGAGGTGCTGGTCGGGCAGGAACAGGACCTTCTTGCCCTTGCCGTAGGCCCAGTCCAGGGCGCGCTTGGCGTTGGACGAGGTGCAGACCACGCCGCCGTGCCGCCCGACGAACGCCTTGATGTCGGCGGAGGAGTTCATGTACGTGACGGGCACGACGTCGTCGGCGACGCCGGCGTCCTCGAGGACGTCCCAGCAGTCCTCGACCTGGTCGAAGGTCGCCATGTCGGCCATGGAGCAGCCGGCGCCGAGGTCGGGGAGGATCACCCGCTGGTGGGCGGCGGTCAGGATGTCGGCCGACTCCGCCATGAAGTGCACGCCGCAGAACACGACGTAGGGCGCCTCGGGGCGGGCCGCCGCCTGCTGCGCCAGCTTGAAGGAGTCGCCGGTGACGTCGGCGAACTGGATGACCTCGTCCCGCTGGTAGTGGTGGCCGAGGACGAACACCCGGTCGCCGAGGGACGCCTTGGCGGCGCGGGCGCGCTCGACCAGCGCGGGGTCGGACGCCGGCGGCAGCTCGCCGGGGCAGTCCACGCCGCGTTCGCTGGCGGGGTCGGCGCCGGTGCCGAGCAGGAGCAGCGGAAGGTCGCGTACCGGGGTGGTCATCGGGAGTCTCCCTTCGGCGACGGGACTTATCGTCGCTTTGACGACTAATGATGGCACATCCCGGGCCCGGCGGCGGTGTGACGTAGAACGCACCACGGCGGGGAGTTAAACCCGGCCGATAAGCGGAATGGCCCTGTACCGAGGTACGTTGTCCTACGGGAAGAGGCGCATCACGTCCTCGGACAAGCGACAGCCCGCCGCACCCGCGGCGCAGTGAGACCCGGGAGCTGAACACATGACGGTTTCAGGCGAGACCACGCAGGAGACCACGCAGCAGGGCGTCGTCCTGACCGACGCCGCCGCCGAGAAGGCCAAGGGCCTGCTCGAGCAGGAGGGCCGCGACGACCTTGCGCTGCGTGTCGCCGTGCAGCCGGGCGGCTGCTCCGGCCTGATCTACCAGCTCTTCTTCGACGAGCGGGAGATGGACGGGGACCTGGTGCAGGACTTCGGCGGCCTCAACGTGCGCGTCGACCGGATGAGCGCCCCCTACCTCACCGGCGCCACCATCGACTTCGTCGACTCGATCGAGAAGCAGGGCTTCACGATCGACAACCCGAACGCGTCGGGCTCCTGCGCCTGCGGCGACTCCTTCAACTGAGGAGCCGGCGCGGCCGCGGCGCCGCGCCGAGCGGGCGCGACCCGAGCGGTCGCGTCCGAGTGGAACGTCCCGGAGGGGCGGTCCGGGCCCCGGCCCGGGCCGCCCCTCCGCATGCCCGGCGGCGGGCGTTTTCGCGCCGCCCGGTGGGGCACGGCGACGATCTGTGGTGCGATGGGGAAGTAGTCTTTCGGGGTTCGAAACAGCCGGTGAATCAGCCGGACGACCACGACGAGGAGAGCGACGCCGTGCGCATCGCCGTGACTGGCTCCATTGCGACCGACCATCTGATGACCTTCCCAGGCAGGTTCACCGACCAGCTCCTGCCCGACCAGCTGGACCGGGTGTCGCTGTCCTTCCTGGTGGACGAGCTGGAGATCCGCCGGGGCGGCATCGCCGCCAACATCTGCTTCGGGATGGGCAGCCTCGGCAAGGAGTCGATCCTCGTCGGTTCCGTCGGCGACGACTTCGCCGACTACCGGTCCTGGCTGGAGCGCCACGCCGTGGACACCGCGTCCGTGCACGTCTCGGACGTCCACCACACCGCCCGGTTCCTGTGCACCACCGACCAGGACCAGAACCAGATCGCCACGTTCTACGCGGGCGCGATGAGCGAGGCCCGCTCCATCGAGCTGAAGCCGGTCGCCGACCGCGTCGGCGGGCTCGACCTCGTCGTCATCAGCCCGAACGACCCGGACGCGATGGTCCGGCACACCGACGAGTGCCGCACCCGCGGCATCCCGTTCGCGGCCGACCCGTCCCAGCAGCTCGCCCGCATGGACGGCCCCGAGGTGCGCCGCCTCATCGACGGCGCCGCCTACCTGTTCAGCAACGAGTACGAGAAGGCGCTCGCCGAGGAGAAGACCGGCTGGAGCGGCGCGGAGATCCTGTCCCGCGTCGGCGTCCGCATCACCACCCTCGGCGCCAAGGGCGTCGTCATCGACCGCGAGGGCGAGGAGGGCGTGCACGTCCCCTGCGTCCCGGTCGAGAAGGTCGCCGACCCGACCGGGGTCGGCGACGCGTTCCGCGCCGGCTTCCTGTCGGCGACGGCCTGGAACCTGCCGCTGGAGCGCGCCGCGCAGGTCGGCTGCGCCATCGCCGCGCACGCCCTGGAGGCCGCCGGCCCGCAGGAGTACGCCCTCGCCACGCAGGCGTTCCTCGACCGCTTCAGCGCCGCCTACGGCGCGGACGCCGCCGCCGACGTCGCGGCCCACATCACCTGCCCGAACCCGTAGTCGCACCGCATCCCGGAGGGCCGCGCCGCCCGGCGCGGCCCTCCGACGCGCAAGTGGGTGCGGCGGGCGCGTCAGTACGTGCGGCGGATGTGGAAGCCCCAGCCGCCCTGCTGGAGGGTCTCCTCGCGGACGAAGTCCTGCGACTTCATCCGGCACCAGGCGGGGACGTCGGTGCGGGCGGCGGCGTCGTCGGCGAGGACGGCCACGACCTGCCCGACCGGGACCTCGCGGATCCGCTCGGCGAGCATGATGATCGGGATGGGGCACTTGCGGCCGAGCGCGTCGATGACGAGCACGGGCGGCGGGCCGGCGGGGGCCGGCTCGGGCGCCGGCGCGGCGTCCGCCGGCGGCGTCCCGTTCCTGCCGCGTCCTCGGAACCTCATGGGCGCGACCGCCTCCCCGTCTCGAAGGTGCCGACCGTACGGCGGCCCGTCCCGTCGCGGCTCGCCATCTCGCGCCTCGTCATCTCAGGGCTCGTCATGTCGCGGCCCTCAGCGTCTCGCGGAGCCGGGCGACGGCGGCGGGCAGCACGCCGAGGAAGCGGTCGACGTCCGCCGCGGCGACGCCGCGCGGCAGCGATACCCGGACGTTCCCATGGGTGAGCACCCCCATCGCCTCCAGCACATGACTGGGACGCAGCGTATCCGCCGTGCACGAGCTCCCGGAGGAAACCGCGAAACCCAGCCGGTCCAGTTCGGTCAGCAGCGCCTCGCCCTCGACGTACAGGCACGAGAACGTCACCAGGTGCGGCAGCCGCCGGACCGGGTCGCCGACCACCTCCACGTCGGGGACGCTCCGCGCCACCTCCGCGCGGATGCGGTCCACCAGCGCCGAGACGCGCGGCGCGTCCGCCGCCATGTCCGCACGGTACGCCTCCAGCGCGGCCGCCGCCGCCGCGATGGCGGGAACGTTCTCGAACCCGGGGACGCGGCGGCCCTCGCGCTCGTCGTCCGGCAGCGGGGAGCGCCACCGGGTGCCCTTGCGGACGGCGAGCACGCCGACGCCCGCGGGACCGCCCCACTTGTGCGCGCTGCCCGCGAGGAACGACCAGCCGGCCGGGACGTCCGCCCGGCCGAGGGACTGCGCGGCGTCCACGAACAGCGGGACCCGGGCGGCGCGGCACGCCTGCGCCGCCTCGGCCACCGGCTGCACGGTGCCGACCTCGTGGTTGGCCGACTGCAGGCACGCGAGCGCTGTGTCGGGCCGCAGCGCCGCGGCGAACTCGGCCGGGTCGACCCGCCCGGCGCGGTCGACGCCGACGACGGTCACCTCGCCGCCGCCGCGCTCGTGCGCCTCGGCGGCGTGCAGCACGCTGGAGTGCTCGACGGCGCTCACCACGAGGTGGCGCCCGACCCGCCGGCGCGCCTGGAGCCCCCCGAGGACCGCCAGGTGCACCGCCTGGGTGCCCGAGGACGTGAACGACACCTCGTCCGGGCGCGCGCCGAGCACGTCCGCGACACGCGCGCGGGCGCGGTCGAGCAGCAGCCGGGTGGCGCGCGCCGGCCCGTACAGCCGCGCGGGGTCGGCCCAGCCCGCGTCCAGCGCCTCCAGCAGCGCGGCCCGGGCGGCCGGGTGCGGCGCCTCGGTGGACGCGGCGTCGAAGTAGGCGACCCCGGACGGAGCGCCCGCCGTGCTCGTATCGGCCACGCTCAAACACTAACCGGGCACCCGATCGGGGGTTCCGCCGACCCTCGCGCTAGGGTGTCCACCACACGTGTAAACAGTGATCTCACCGCCCGGCCGACCGGGCTTCATCCGTGGGGAAGGCATTCCGTGAGTCCGACCCGCTCTAGGGAGCGGCGTACGCCTGTGCGCAGTCGCCGCGCATTGAAAAGCGCCGGTGCGCTAGGGCTGCTGGCGCTCGCCGCCACCGGCTGCAGTGGTTCCCGGCTGGGCCTGCCCGAGCCGATCAGCGTTCAAGGCGAGCGCATGCTGCACCTGTGGCAGGGCTCCTGGATCGCGGCGTTCGCGGTCGGGGGCGTCGTCTGGGGCCTGATCATCTGGGCGGTGCTCTTCCACCGCAAGCGCTCCGACGACCTGCCGCCGCAGGTCCGCTACAACATGCCGATCGAGATCCTCTATACGGCGGTCCCGTTCGTCATCATCGCGGTCCTGTTCTACTTCACCGCACGCGACGAGAACTTCGTCGAGAAGACCACCGACAATCCCGCGGTGGTCGTCGACGTGACGGCGTACCAGTGGAGCTGGCAGTTCGACTACAAGGAGAACGGCAAGACCGTCGCCACCGTCACCGGCGTGCCGGTGGCCCCCAACGGGCCCGCTCCGGGCAAGCCGGTCATGACGATCCCCGCCGGCAAGACGGTCCGGGTGAAGCTGCACTCCAACGACGTCATCCACTCGTTCTGGGTCCCCGCGCTGATCTACAAGAAGGACGTCATGCCGGGGTACGTCAACGAGTTCGAGTTCACGGCGAACAAGCTCGGCACCTATGAGGGCCGCTGCGCCGAACTCTGCGGCGTGGACCACAGCAAGATGCTGTTCCAGCTGCGCGTCGTGACGCCGGAGCAGTACGACAAGTTCATCGCAGATTCGAAGCAAGCACTGGCCGCGGGAGGTGGGAAGTGACCGCGACGAGTCACGCCCCGAGCGCGCCGATCGCCGCGCCGCGGACGAGCAAGGGGCGGCTCATCGCCTCCTGGATGTCGTCCACCGACCACAAGGTGATCGGCTACCTCTACCTGATCACCTCGTTCTTCATGTTCCTGTTCGGCGGTGTGCTCGCGCTGCTCATCCGCGCCGAGCTGTACGAGCCGGGGCTGCAGGTCGTCAGCAACGAGCAGTACAACCAGCTGTTCACCATGCACGGCACGATCATGCTTCTGATGTTCGCGACGCCGCTGTTCGCGGGCTTCACCAACGTGATCATGCCGCTGCAGATCGGCGCCCCCGACGTGGCGTTCCCGCGGCTGAACATGCTGGCGTACTGGCTGTTCCTGTTCGGCAGCCTGATCGTCATCGCGGGCTTCCTGACCCCGGGCGGCGCGGCCAGCTTCGGATGGTTCGCCTACGCCCCGCTGTCGGACGCGGTCCGCTCGCCGGGCATCGGCGGCGACATGTGGGTGATGGGCCTGGCGATGTCCGGCTTCGGCACCATCATGGGCGCGGTCAACTTCATCACCACGATCCTGTGCATGCGCGCGCCGGGCATGACGATGTTCCGGATGCCGATCTTCACCTGGAACGTCCTGCTGACCTCCATCCTGGTGCTGCTGGCCTTCCCGCCGCTGGCCGCGGCGCTGCTGGCCCTGGAGGCCGACCGCAAGCTCGGCGCGCACATCTTCGACGCCTCGCACGGCGGCGCGCTGCTGTGGCAGCACCTGTTCTGGTTCTTCGGGCATCCGGAGGTCTACATCATCGCCTTGCCCTTCTTCGGCATCGTGACGGAGATCCTCCCGGTGTTCAGCCGCAAGCCGGTCTTCGGCTACATCGGCCTGGTCTTCGCGACCATCAGCATCACCGGCCTCTCCATCACGGTGTGGGCGCACCACATGTTCGTGACCGGCCAGGTCCTGCTGCCGTTCTTCTCCTTCATGTCGTTCCTCATCGCCGTGCCCACGGGGGTGAAGTTCTTCAACTGGGTGGGAACCATCTGGCGAGGACAACTGACGTTCGAATCGCCGATGCTGTGGTCGCTGGGCTTCCTGGTGACGTTCCTGTTCGGCGGTCTCACCGGCGTCATCCTGGCCTCCCCGCCGATGGACTTCCAGCTGTCGGACTCCTACTTCGTGGTGGCGCACTTCCACTACGTCGTCTTCGGCACCGTGGTGTTCGCGATGTTCGCGGGCTTCTACTTCTGGTGGCCGAAGTGGACCGGCAAGATGCTCAACGACAGGCTCGGCCACGTGCACTTCTGGCTGCTGTTCATCGGCTTCCACGGCACGTTCCTCGTGCAGCACTGGCTGGGCGCGGCGGGCATGCCCCGCCGGTACGCCGACTACGCCGCCGAGTTCCACGGGCTGAACGAGATCTCGACGATCTTCTCGTTCATCCTCGGCGCCTCGATGCTGCCGTTCTTCTACAACGTCTACATCACGTGGAAGAAGGGCAAGAAGGTCGAGGTCGACGACCCGTGGGGCTACTCCAACTCGCTGGAGTGGGCGACGTCCTGCCCGCCGCCGCGGCACAACTTCAACTCGATTCCGAAGATCCGTTCCGAGCGGCCGGCGTTCGACCTGCACCACCCGCACGTGGGTGCCAAGGGCGAGCTCGCCGGGGCGAAGGGGGAGTAGCGGATGCGCGTCCAGGCGTTCATGTTCTACGGCTGCGCGGTCTTCTTCCTCGCGACCGACGTCGTGTACTGGCTCTGGTCCAAGGACTGGACGGGCACGACGGCGCTCGGCCTCGCGGTCGGCCTCGCCGGGCTGATCGGGTTCTACGTCCACTTCACGATCCGCCGCCTGGAGCGGGCGAACGCGGGCCCGCTGTTCGAGGACGACCCGCAGGGCGAGATCGCGGACGCGGCCGGTGAGCTGGGCTTCTTCAGCCCGCACAGCTGGTGGCCGCTGTGGGTGGCGCTGTCGGCCACCGCGGTGGCGCTCGGCATCGTGTTCGGCTGGTGGCTGGTGATCCTCGGCGTGGCCAGCGCGATCCTCACGACCATCGGTCTGGTGTTCGAGTACTATCGGGGTCATTTCGCCCACTAGTCGGTAAAAGACTCCCATCGGGGGCCGGTGTCCGCTTTTTAGCGGGTACCGGCCCTTTCACATACTGGGCGCCGTTCCAGCCACCGGGCTGGGCAAGGCGGACCGATCGCCCAGGAGGACGACCGGGGGGTCCACATGCGGGTGGGTGGCTCAGGACCGGGGGAGCGGGGCCGGCGCACCGCCGCCGTGCTCGTCGGCGCGAGCGTCGTGGCGGGTGCCGCGGCGTGCTCGGGCGGCGAGCCGGAGGCCGGCGACGCGGTACGGCTCGCGGTGTCACCGGTGAGCGGCGGCGGAAAGCTCAAGCCGGACAGCCAGATCGACGTCAGGTCGCACAGCGGCACGATCGAGAACGTCACGGTGACGACGGGCAAGGGCGAGGTCGAGGGGGACCTCAGCGCCGACCGGACGCAGTGGCGGTCGCGCTGGTCGCTGGAACCGGGGAAGACCTACACGGTCGCCGCGACGGCGCTCGGCGAGGACGGCCGGACCCGCACGGTGTCCAGCCAGTTCACCACGGCCGAGGCCGCGAAGACCAACGGCGTGACGGTCGAGGCGCCGTACAACAAGGAGACCGTCGGCGTCGGCATCCCGATCATCATGAACTTCAAGGAGCCGGTGAAGGACCGGGCGGCGGTCGAGCGGGCGCTGGAGGTCACGGCGGACCGGACCGTCGAGGGCGCCTGGCACTGGTTCGGCGACCAGCAGGTCGTGTTCCGCACCAGGCAGTACTGGCCGGCCCACACGAACGTGCGGTTCCGGGCGCACCTGGCCGGCGTGCGCACCGGCGGCGACGTCTACGGCGGCAAGAACTACGCCGTCGACTTCAAGATCGGCGACTCGCACGTGTCCACCGCGGGCGAGGACAACCACAAGATGGTCGTGAAGGTCAACGGCAAGAAGGTCAAGACCATCCCGACCAGCATGGGCCGCGGCGGGTCCCGCATGTACACCACCACCAACGGCGTCCACCTGACGATGGCCAAGGAGGACCCCACCGTCATGACGTCGTCGTGGATGGGCGTCAGCCCCGGAAGCCCCGGCGGCTACAGCCTGACCGTGTACAAGGCCGTGCGCATCTCCAACAGCGGCGAGTACGTGCACAGCGCGCCGTGGTCGGTCGGCTCCCAGGGGAGCGAGAACGTCAGCCACGGCTGCATCAACATCAGCCCGTCCAACGCCAAGTGGTTCTACAACCTCAGCTACCGCGGCGACCCCGTCGAGGTGACGGGCACCAGCCGGAAGCTGGAGCCCGACAACGGCTGGGGCTTCTGGCAGGTCGGCTGGAACGACTGGGTGAAGGGCGGGGCGCTGAAGCGGCCGGTGACGACCGCACCGCGCCCTGATGCGGCGACCCTGTCCGCGCAAGGGCAGGGCGCCCAGCCGAAGGCACCGCACAAGCAGGGCGCCGAGGGCAACTGACGCGCCCTCAGCGGAGCGGCGGCGGAACCGGGACGCGGTTCATCCGGGCCCAGTCGCGGGCCATCGCGATCCGGTCGGGCCCCGCGGGGTGCGTCATCCACAGGACGCGCTCCGCGGCGTCGGGGCTCAGATCGGAGATGTTGCGCACCGACAGTTCGTGCTGCATCGACACGAAGGTCGCCGGGTCGCGGGTGAGCTGGAGGGCGTGCGCGTCCGCGCGGGCCTCGATGTGCCGGCTCACCAGGTTCTGGACGGGGGCCGAGACCTGCGTCCCGGCCGCCACGAGCGCGAGCACCAGCGCGACGGTGCGCGGGTCCGCCGCCGCCCGCCCGCGGGACGCGTCCCCGGGCGGGCCGCCGGGATCGACCCCGGCGCGCCGCAGGAGCCGCGGAGAGGTCATCAGGAGGTACAGCAGGCACAGCGCCCCGGCCACGCCCAGCGCGCCCACCAGCGTCCCCCACAGGACGTCATTGCGCTTGGCGTGGCCGAGCTCGTGCCCCACGATCGACTCGATCCGCGGGCGCGGCGACTTCAGCAGCGTGTCGTACAGGACGATCCGCCGCGTGGAGCCGAACCCGGACACGTAGGCGTTCAGCGACGTCGTCCGGCGGGAGGCGTCGGCGACCAGGACGTCCTTCACCGGAACACCGTCCCGCTGCGCCATGGCGAGCAGATCGGTGCGCAACTGCCCCTGCGGCAGCGAGTGGAACTTGTTGAACACCGGCTCGACGGCGATCGGGTAGATGAACGACACGAACACCACGAGCGCGAACCCGCCGGCGGCGGCGCCCGTCCACCAGTAGCGCGGGAACCGCCGCACGACCGCGTACAGGAGCAGCAGCGCGACCGTGTAGATGACCCAGCTGACGCCGAGGGACTTCAGCTGGTCGACGAGCCACGCGGGCCAGCTCTGCGTCGACAGCCCGTACCGGCGCAGCACCGACTCGCGCCAGATGTCGAACGGCAGCCCCGCCAGGCGCAGCACGGTGATGAGCACCACCGCGGCGAGCGCGATCTTGAGGGGGCGGCGGCGGGTGCGGGCGGTGACCCGGCCGATGAGGCGGGCGCCGAGCGGGGTGAGGCCGAGGGCCAGCACCACCGCGAGCCCCACCAGCAGCCCCGCGTAGGCGGGCGGGTTCACGGCCGAGTCGAACGCCCTGGACCGGGCGATCTCGGCGGGGGAGAAGTCGAGCGCCGGATCGGCCTTCACATGCCCGCCGGGGACGTGCCCCGGCAGCGGGTTCCACGGCGTGGTCAGCGCGAGCACGGCCGCCACGGCCGCGAACAGCACCCCGGCGGCAACGGCGGCGGCGACCCGAGGCCGCCGCATCCCCGCGCCGTCGTTCTCGGCCGGGCCTCCATCAGCTCGGCCCCCGCCCACCCCAGCCTCGCCCACGTCTTTTGCGGGGGGACGACCCGCCACACCCCCCGCATCGCTCCGCTCACTCGTGTTCCTTGTGGGGGGACGTCCCCCCACGCCCCCCGCATCGCTCCGCTCACTCATGCGAGCTCCTTCTTCACGTATTCGCGCCACAGGGCGGTGAAGCGGTCCCGGCCGAGGCCGAGCACGTCGCGCAGCGCGGCGGCCTCCGGGACGCGTCCGGCGGCCCGGTAGAGCCGCACGAGCGTCGCCTCACCGTACCGGTCGGCGACCATCCGGCACGCGAGCCAGGACTCCTGGTACGCCTGGGACAGGCGCGGGGAACCGCCCGCGAAGGCGGCCGCCGCGGGCAGCGCGGCGGGCAGCCGCCCGGCGGCGACCTCGCGGCGCAGCTCGCCGGCCGCCGACCGGACGCTGATCTTGACGCGCCGGTAGCCGACGTAGTCGGCGAAGCCCTCGATGAGCCACAGCGGGGTCCGCCGGTCGCGGGCGCCGCCGGTGGCGACATGGGTCAGCTCGTGCGTGAGGACGACGTCGCGCCCGAGGCCGTTGAGGCGGCCGAAGGTGCCGGGGGAGACGATGACGCGGTCCTCGCCGCGGCCGGCGCCGCCCGCCGGCGCGACGGTGGCGAGAGCGGCGATCTCGCCGAGGCTCTGCCCCGGGCCCGCGAGCGCGGACGCCAGGCCCGCGTCGGCGGGGACCAGCGCGACGACCCGCTGCGCCCAGCCGCGGCCGACGACGCCGGTCACGACCGGCACGGCGGCGTCCAGCCGCGCGGCGATGCCGTCGAGGCCGGTGGTGTCGCCGATGACGAGGCTGCCGCGGCCCTTGACCACGGTCAGGGGCCCGCCGTCCCAGATCTCGGCGTCGTCGGTGAGGCCGCGGGACGTCCCGTCCCCGGCGATCGTCCAGGTGCCGGAGCCGGGGGCCATCGCGAGGTAGCGGGTGCGGGCGACGTGGCCCTTGTCGAAGCCCCGCAGCCGGTAGCGCACCTCGACGCGCAGGACGGCGCCGTCCTCGGACGCGTCCTGGACGTCGACGGCGCGTTCCTCCCAGCCTTCGAGGGGCAGCCTGCGGAGGTTGTCGTACATGCGGGACTGGGCGTCCTGGAACGTCTCGGGCGCGTCCCCGACGGTGGCGAGGAAGGCGAAGCGGTCGCCGGTCCGCACGGCCCGGGCGCGGTTGGCGAGGACGGTTCCGGCGGCGTCGAGGCTGAAGGGCCCGGCCGCGCGCGACGCGCCGTCCCGGGCGGCGCGGGCCTGCGGCGCCGCGCCGGCGCCGGCCCGCGCGCCGAGGAGCCCGGCGCCGCCCGCGAGCAGCGCGGCGGTCC
>NZ_JBFARO010000117.1:0-24420 GCF_040677125.1 Actinomadura sp. NPDC049382 | reverse complement strand
CATCTACGACGAGGCGAACCTGATGCTCGGCCGGACGGTCCCGGCGGGCAGCAAGATCAAGCTGCAGAAGGACGCGGCCAACACCACCACCTACGGCCCGCCGCGACGCGGGGCCGCGCGCCGACGAGGTCCTCGCACGCGTCGGCATCGCCGAGCACGCCGACCGGTGCGCGCGGGAGGCCCCGCCCGGCGTCGCGCTGCTGGCCGACCTGGCGCGGGCCCTGACCGCCGAACCGGCGGTGCTGCTGCTGGACGAGCCGTGGGACGGCCTGCCGGTGCGGTACGCGCGCGCCCTGGAGGTGCTGCTGCGCGACCTGGCCGCCGAAGGTCTTGCGGTGCTGGTGGCCGGTCGGGAGCTGGAGCCGGTGCTGGGCGTCTGCGACGTCGTGCACGTCCTGGACGGCGGCCGGGTGATCTCGGCGGGCGCGCCCGCCGAGGTCCGCGCCGACCCGCGGGTGCGGGACGCCTACCGCGCCGGGCGGCCGGTCACCATGTGTCGATCCACGGCCGGGGACGGTCCTCCGCGGGCGGCGCTCCGGCGAGCACCGCGGTGATCCAGCGGCGGGTGTCGGCGGGGTCGATGACGTCGTCCAGCTCGAACACCGTGGCCGCGTGCAGCGCCTTGCCGTACTCGTAGGCGGCGGCGACCATCTGCTCGAACAGGGCCTTCGGGTCCTCGGCGGCCTCCAGCTCCTTGCGGAACCCGAGCCGGACGGCGCCCTCCAGCCCCATGCCGCCGATCTCGCCGGTCGGCCAGGCGACGGTCGCGAGCGGCGCCTTGAACCCGCCGCCCGCCATGGCCTGCGCGCCCAGCCCGTAGCCCTTGCGGAGCACGACCGTGACGACCGGGACGCGGAGGTTGGCGCCGATGACGAACAGCCGGCCGAAGTGCCGGACGGTCGCGGTGCGCTCGGCGTCCGGGCCGACCATGAAGCCGGGGGTGTCGCACAGCGACACCACGGGCAGGCCGTGCGCGTCGCACAGCTGCAGGAACCGGGCGGCCTTGTCGGCGGCGTCGCGGTCGATGGCGCCGCCGAGGTGGGCGGGGTTGCTGGCGATGAGGCCCATCGGGCGGCCCTCGACCCGCACCAGAGCGGTGATGATCCCGACGCCGAAGGCGCGGCGCAGCTCCAGCACCGACCCGGTGTCGGCGAGGTGCTCGACGGCGCGGCGGACGTCGTAGGCGCGCATCCGGTTCTCGGGGACGAGGTGCCGCAGCACGCGCTGGTCGCCGCACTCCCACTCCGCGCGCGGCCCCTGGAAGTACGACAGGTAGCGGCGGGCGGCGGCGACCGCCTCGGCCTCGTCCTCCACGACGATGTCGACGACGCCGTTGGGCTCCTGGTCGGTGATCGGGCCGATCTCCTCGGGCGCGAAAACGCCGAGGCCGCCGCCCTCGATCATCGCGGGGCCGCCCATGCCGATGTTGGCGTCGCGGGTGGCGATGATGGCGTCGCAGCAGCCGAGCAGGGCCGCGTTCCCGGCGAAGCAGCGGCCGGAGGCGATCCCCACGGACGGGACGACGCCGCTGAGCCGCCCCATCGCGTGGAAGGTCGTCACGTCCAGGCCGGACACGGTGGAGGTGTCGGTGTCGCCGGGCCGTCCCCCGCCGCCCTCGGCGAACAGCACCAGCGGGAGGCGGCGGCGGTGGGCGATGTCGAGCATCCGGTCGGTCTTGCGGTGGTTCTGGTAGCCCTGCGTCCCGGCCAGGACCGTGTAGTCGTAGGACATGACGACGGCCTGGGCGCCGTCCACGTCGCCGATGCCGCACACCATGCCGTCGGCCGGGGTGCGCTCGATGAGCTCGTCCAGGGAGCGGCGCTGCCGCTGCGCGGCGATCGCGAGGGCGCCGTACTCGACGAACGTGCCGGGGTCGCAGAGGTCGGCGATGTTCTCGCGGGCGGTGCGGTGGCCGCGCGCGTGCCGCTTGGCGACGGCCTCGGGCCGCGCGGCGTCGAGGCCGATCTCGTGCCGGCGCAGCGTCTCGGCGAGGTCGGCGCGGATCGCGTCGTGGTCGGCCCCGTCCTGCTCGGCGGCGTGGTCGCCGCCGGCGTCGGCGGGTTCGGTGAACAGCAGCGGCGCGCCCTCGGCGACGGTGTCCCCGGGGGCGGCGGCCAGCATCCGGACCACGCCCGCCTCGCCCGCGCGGACGACGTGCTCCATCTTCATCGCCTCGATGATCACGACCGGCGCCCCGGCCCGCACGAGGTCGCCCTCGGCCGCCTCGACGCTCACGACCGTGCCCTGCATGGGCGCGGCGACGGCGACCGTTCCCGGCGGCGCGTCCGGCACGGCGGCGGCCTCCGGCTCGGCGGCGTGCGCGGCGGTCTCGGGGTAGTAGCGGCGGTGCTCGCTCTCCAGCAGCTCGGCCAGGTGGCCGCCGATGAAGGACGTGTCCGCCCGGCCGGCGGTGAACTCGGGGTGCCGCAGGACGCCCTGGAGCAGCGGGATGCTCGTGGCCACGCCCGCGACCTCGAACTCGCCGAGCGCCCCGTGCGCCCGCGCGGCCGCGGACGGCAGGTCCTCCGCGCGGGCGATCACCTTGGCGAGCAGCGGGTCGTAGCGCAGGCTGGTCCGGTACCCGGCGTAGCCGCAGGTGTCGACGCGGACACCGGGCCCGGACGGCGGCGCGAAAGCGGTGAGCGTCCCGGCGCGGGGGTGCGGCACGCCGTCCGCGCCGATCGTCTCGGTGTTGACCCGCACCTGGACGGCGCAGCCGGACGCCGCCGGCGGCGCTGCCAGGCCCACGCCCGCGAGGTCCTCCCCCAGCGCGAGCCGGATCTGGGCCTTCACCAGGTCGACACCGGTGATCTCCTCGGTGACGGTGTGCTCGACCTGCAGCCTCGGGTTGGCCTCCAGGAACCAGAACTCCGCGCCCGCGACGAGGAACTCGAACGTGCCGAGGCCCTCGTAGCGGACGCGGGCGGCCATCCGCACCGCCGCGTCCAGCAGCGCGTCCCGCGTCGCGGCGGGCAGCGCGGGCGCGGGCGCGACCTCGATCAGCTTCTGGTGGCGCCGCTGGACGCTGCAGTCGCGCTCCCACAGGTGGGTGACGGCGCCCGTCCCGTCCCCGGCGACCTGGACCTCGATGTGGCGGGCGCGCGGCACGTACTTCTCCGCGTACAGGTCGCCGGAGCCGAACGAGGCGAGCGCCTCCGACCGGCACCGCTCGTACGCGGCGGCCATCTCGTCCGGGTCCTCGACGACGCGCATGCCGCGCCCGCCGCCGCCCGCGAGCGCCTTCAGCATCACCGGCCCGTGCTCGCGCGCGAACGCCTCGGCGCCCGCGAGGTCCACGGCGCCGCCGGTGCCCGGCGCCACGGGCACGCCCGCCGCGCGGGCCAGGTCCCGCGCCCGCGCCTTGTCGCCGAACAGCTCCAGCAGTTCGGGCCGCGGGCCGACGAACGCGAGCCCGGCGGCGGCGCAGCCCGCGGCGAAGGCGGCGTTCTCGCTGAGGAAGCCGTAGCCGGGGTGGACGGCGGCGGCCCCGGCGTCCTTGGCGGCGGCGATGAGCGCGTCCGCGTCGAGGTAGCCGGCGACGCCCTCGCCGGGCAGTTCCCGCACCTCGTCGGCGCGCCGGGTGTGCGCCGAGGCCGCGTCGTCGCGGGTGCGGACGGCGACGGTCCGCAGGCCCAGCTCGGCCGCGGCCCGCACGACCCGCAGCGCGATCTCTCCCCGGTTGGCCACAAGGATCCCGCCCACCCGGCCTCCTCACCATCGCCTGAGCCGATCGGCCCTCACTCTAGAGAGCGGCCCGCGAGGCGGTGCGCCCGGAGGTCCCGGCGCCCTTGGAGGTCCTGGTGCCCGTGGAGGTCCCGGTGCGCGCGGATGATCTCGGCGTAGCGGTGCCCGCTGTCCTTGACGGCGCGCCGCTGGGTGGCGAAGTCGACGTGGACGAGCCCGAACCGCTGCGCGTACCCGTAGGCCCACTCGAAGTTGTCCAGCAGCGACCAGGCGAAGTAGCCGTCCAGCGGGACGCCGGCGCGGATCGCGGACGCGCACGCCGCCAGGTGCGCCTCCAGGTAGGCGGTCCGCTCGGTGTCGTGGACGGCGCCGTCCGGCGTCACCGTGTCGGTGTACGCGGAGCCGTTCTCGGTGACCATGACGCTGCGCGGCGCGTACTCGCGGGTGACGCGCAGCAGGATCTTCTCCAGCCGGTCGGGGTGGATCTCCCAGTCCATGCCGGTGCGGGGCGTCCCGGCCGGGGTGATCTGCCGGGTGTGCGGGACGGGCCCGTCCGGGTCGGCGACGTTCACCGACCGGCGGTAGTAGTTGACGCCGAGCCAGTCCAGCGGCGCGGCGATCGCCGCGAGGTCGCCGGCGCGCACCGGCGGCTCCACCCCGTACACCTCGATCATGTCGGCGGGCAGGCCGCGGCCGTGCACCGGGTCGAGCCACCACCGGTTGTGGTGGCCGTCCTCGCGCCGCGCCGCCGCGACGTCCTCCTCCCGGTCGCTGCCGGGCTCGCAGTCGGTGAGCAGGTTGACGATGCCGACGCGGGCGCCGGGCGCGGCGGCGCGGACGGCCTGCACGCCGAGGCCGTGGGCGAGCAGCAGGTGGTACGAGGCGGGCACGGCCGCGCGGACGTCGGCGACGCCGGGCGCCATCACGCCCTGCAGGTGCCCGAGCCACGCGGCGCAGATCGGCTCGTTCAGCGTCGCCCACGACGCGACGCGGTCGCCGAGCGCCGCCGCGACGACGGCCGCGTACTCGGCGAACCGCTCGGCGGTGTCGCGGGACGGCCAGCCGCCGCGGTCCTGGAGCGCCTGCGGCAGGTCCCAGTGGTAGAGGGTGGCGTGCGGCTCGATGCCCGCCTCCAGCAGGGCGTCCACGAGCCGGTCGTAGAACGCGAGCCCGGCCGGGTTGACCGGGCCGCCGCCGGCGGGCAGCACCCGCGGCCACGCCACCGAGAACCGGTAGGCGCCGAGGCCGAGCGCCTTCATCAGCGCGACGTCCTCGGCCCAGCGGTGGTAGTGGTCGCAGGCGGTGTCGCCGGTCTCGCCGCGGGCGACCGCGCCCGGGACGCGGCAGAACGCGTCCCAGATGGAGGGGGCGCGGCCGTCCTCGGCGACGGCTCCCTCGACCTGGTAGGCGGACGTCGCCGCCCCCCAGGCGAAGCCGGGTCCGAACGCGGTCAGGTCGTCGATGGGCACGGGTCTCCCTCGGATGTCGTCGAGACGGGTCATTTGACGGAGCTCATTTCACGGAGCTCATTTGACGGAGCCGGCGGTCAGGCCGGCCACCAGGAAGCGCTGGAGCAGCAGGAACCCGGCGACGACGGGGACGCTCACCACGAGGGAGGCGGCCATCACCTGGTTCCAGTAGACCTCGTGCTGGGTGGAGTAGCCCTGCAGCCCGACGGCCAGCGTCCGGGTCTGGTCGTTGGTCATGACGGAGGCGAACAGCACCTCGCCCCACGCGGTCATGAAGGCGTAGACGGTCACCGCGACGATGCCCGGCAGCGCCGCCGGGACGATCACCCGCAGCAGCGCGCCCAGCGGCCCGCAGCCGTCCACCCGGGCCGCCTCGTCCAGTTCGTGCGGGATCGAGGCGAAGTAGCCGGCCAGCATCCAGATCGAGAACGGCAGCGAGAACGTCAGGTAGGTCAGGATCAGCGCGCCCCGGCTGCCGTACAGCGCGACGCCGGTCGCGTTGCCGGCGTTCACGAAGATCAGGAACAGCGGCAGCAGGAACAGGATGCCGGGGAACATCTGCGTGGACAGCACCGTCACGGTGAACACCCGGCGCCCCGCGAACCGGTACCGGCTCACCGCGTACGCCGCGCCGACCGCGATCACGACCGACGCGACCGTGGCGCCGCCCGCGACGATCACGCTGTTGACGAAGTAGCGGGCCAGCGGGACGGTCGACCACATGTCGACGTAGGGGCGGACCGTCGGCTCCGACGGGATCCAGCGGAACGCTCCCTGGACGTCCTGCAGCGGTTTCAGCGACGAGCTGACCATCGCGTAGACGGGCACGAGGGTGAACACAGCCAGCAGCGTCAGCACGATGCGGCGCGTCCACACGAACGACGCCGGCGGGTCGGCCGGCCCCCTGCGGGACGGGCGCGGTTCAGCCATGCGCGGGCCTCCGTCTCGACGTGGCGAGCAGGTACGCCGCCGTGACCACCAGCAGGAACAGCAGGAGCAGCACCGACATCGCCGAGCCGGTGCCGAAGTTCCAGGTGACGAACGACGCGTGGTAGATGTGCACCGAGATCAGATCGCCGGCGTCGGGCGCCGCCCTGCCGAACAGGACGAACGGCGTGTTGAAGTCGTTGAACGTCCACAGGAACAGCACCAGCACGAGGACCTGGTTGACGGGCCGCAGCGCCGGCAGCGTGATGTGCCTGATCTGCCGCCACACGCCCGCGCCGTCCAGCGCGGACGCCTCGTACAGGTCGCGGGGGATGTTCTGCAGCCCGGCCATGAGCACCAGGAACGCGAACGGCCACGACCGCCACACGATGACGGTGACCAGCGCCCAGAAGCTGTTGTCGCCGATCAGCCAGAACGGCCGGTCCCCGCCGGTCAGGTGGAGCTGGTCGGCGAGGACGTGGTTGACCAGGCCGGTGTCGCGCTGGAACATGAACGCCCACGTCATCACCGCGGTGTAGACGGGCAGCGCGTACGGGACGAGGAAGACCGCGCGCAGCGGCCCGCGGCCGCGGAACCGGTCCTGCATCAGGATCGCGGCGGCGGTGCCGAGCAGCCAGGACAGCCCGACCGCCAGCACCGTGACGGCGACCGTGACGAGGAAGGAGCGCAGCAGGCCCGCCCCGATGGCGCCGTCCACGTCGACCGCGACCCGGTAGTTGCCGAGGCCCGCGCCGGGGGCCCTGGACCATTCGCGGACGTAGAAGAGCGTCAGCTCCCGGAAGCTCATCCAGATCCCGACGGCGATCGGCACCAGGTGCACGATCAGCTCGGCGGCGACCGCGGGGGCGAGCAGCAGGTAGGGCAGCGCCCTGGGCGGGAGCCGCTGCCGCCGCCGGCCCGGCCGGGCCGCGCCGGGCCCGGGCCGGGGCCGCTCGGCGCCGCCCGTCCGGGCGGCCGAGGCGTTCGCGGTGGCCATCCGCCTACTTGCCCATCTGTTCCTGGGCGGCGGCGAGCGCGTCGCGCACCCGCTCCTCCGTGACGGGCTTGCCGGCGGCGGCGTCGGCGAACAGGTCCTTCATCGCGGTGCCGACGGCCGTCTCGAACTGGCTCTCCTCGGGGACCTGCGGCAGCGGCGCGGCGCCGGTGGCGAGGATCTGCTTGAAGACCTTCAGGTCGGGGGTGTCGAACGCCGGGTCGTTCTGGGCGGCGGTGACGGCGGGGAGGGACCCGTACGCCTTGTTGAGGACCTTCTGCTCGGCGTCGCCGGTCATGAACTTCACGAACTTCAGCGCGCCGTCCCTGTTGCCGGTGTTCTTGAAGACCGCGATGTTGATGCCGGCGACCATCGAGGTGACGTCCCTGCCGCCGGGCGGTGCCGGGGACGGGGCGGGCAGCGGGACGACGCCCCAGTCGCCGGGCTTCATGCCGAGGTTGGTGAGGCCGCTGGTGGTGGCCTGCCACATGAGCATCGCGGCCTTGCCGGTGGCGAAGTCGTTGATCGACTGGTTGGCGGAGTACTCCGCGTTGCCGGGCGCGGCGACCTTGTCCGCGGCGATGAGGTCGATGTAGGACTTGACCGCCTTCACCGCCTGCGGGGTGGCGAACTGCGGCTTGCCGTCGGGGGTGAAGAAGTCGGCCCCGTACATCTGGCCGATGTTGAACGCGGCGTGGACGTTCTCGGGGATGCTGGCGCCCTCGACGGCGATGCCGTGCTTCCCGCCCTTGGTGAGCTTGCGGCCGGCGTCGACCATCTCCTGCCAGGTCTTCGGCGGCTGGAGGTTCGCATCCGCGAACATCTTCTTGTTGTAGTAGAGGCCGTAGGCGAGCGAGTAGAGCGGCACGGCGGCCGGGGGCCTGCCCTTGGCGCCGGTGGAGGCGAGCGCGGCGGGCACGAACCGGCCGGCGCCGCCGACCTCGGCCATCGCCGCGCCGTCGAACGGCAGCAGCCCGCCGGTGGCCTGGAGCGAGGCCGACCAGGTGTTGCCGATGTTGAGGACGTCCGGCCCCTGGCCGGAGGTGGTGGCGGCGAGGATGCGGTTGAGCAGGTCGCTCCAGGGGACGACCTCCAGCTTGACCTTGATGCCGGTCTGCCGCTCGAACTTCGCGAGCTCGGGGGCCAGCACCTTCTGGTCGGCGGCGATGTCGGCGCCCTGGTTGCTGGCCCAGTAGGTCAGCGTCTTCGGGTCGCCGTTCCCGCCGCCGGACGCGGTGCCGCCGCCGCAGGCCGCCGCGGCGGCGAGCACCAGTCCTGCCGTGAGGACGGCCCCTGCACGTCCTGCGAACGCTGCCCGTCCTGCGAATCTGGCCCGTCCTGGGAATGCGGCCCGTCCTGCGAGTGGGGTTTGGCGCATCGGCTCGGCCTTCCGGTCCGGAGTGAGGGGGATCACTCGGAGAGTTAGATCACACCTTATTTCACGACGTGATCTAAGCAGTGACATAATTACCGGGTCAAGACCTGGGAACCGGGGGGACGCGGCCGCGCGGCGGCCGCGGGAGAAGGGGGCCCGATGCCGGAACGGCGCCGGAGGACCGTGCGCGACCTGCGCCGCACCAACCGGTCGGTGCTGCTGCGGCGGCTGTACTTCGACGGCCCGCTCAGCCGCCAGGACCTGGCCCGCGAGACCGGGCTCAGCCCCGCCTCGGTCAGCAACGTCGTCACCGAGCTGATCGAGGCCGGGCTCGTCGTGGAGGCGGGCAGCGTGGAGTCCGACGGGGGCCGCCCGCGGGTGCTGCTGAAGACGGCGGCCGGTTACGGCCACCTCGTCGGGGTGGACGTCGGCGAGACGCGGGTGATGGTCGAGCTGTTCGACCTGGAGCTGACCCAGCTCGCCAAGGCCGACCTGCCGCTCGGCGACGGCGGCCACGACGAGCGCGCCGTCGTGCGGCACATCCTGGACGGGCTGCCCGCCGTCATCGAGGGCGCGTCGGTCGACCCGGCGTCCATCATCGGCGTCGGCGTGGGCGTGCCCGGCGTGATCGAGCACGGCCCGGAGGCCGTCGTGCACTGCCAGACGATCGGGTGGGAGGCCGTGCCGCTGGAGCGGATGCTGCGCGCCGGCACCGACCTGCCGCTGTTCATCGACAACGGCGCCACCTCCCTCGGCCAGGCCGAGATGTGGTTCGGCGCGGGCCGCGGCCACCGCAACGCCGTCGTCGCCCTGATCGGCTCCGGCGTCGGCGCCGCCGTGATGATCGACGGCTCGCCGTACCGGGGCGCGGCCGGCAGCGCGGGCGAGTGGGGGCACACGACGCTGCGGGTCGGCGGCGCGCGGTGCCGGTGCGGGTCGCGCGGCTGCCTGGAGTCCTATGTCGGCGCGACCGCGCTGCTGGAGCGCTACCGGGCCGCGGGCGGCGCCGCCGGGACCGACGAGGAGGCGGCCCTCGCCGCGCTGCTCGCCGACCCGTCGCAGGCCGCCGCCGGGCTGCGCGCGGAGGTCGCCGAGTACCTGGGCGCCGGCATCGCCGACCTGGTCAACCTGTTCAGCCCCGAGAAGATCATCATCGGCGGCTGGGCGGGGCTGCTGATCGGCGGCCGGATGCTGGACCGGATCGTCGAGGCCACCGCCGCGTACGCGCTGCGGCAGCCGTTCGCGCAGACCGCGGTGGAGCTGTGCCACCTCGGCCCCGAGGCGGTCGCGGTCGGCGCGGCGACCCTCCCCCTCGCCCACCTCCTGGACCGCGGGGGCGCCCCGGCGGACGCCTGAATGGCCGGGCCGCCGGGCGGCGCGCGATAATGGTGGCCCGACCAGCACCCGGAGGAACGACGACACCATGGGCACCGCCGGACGCCCCGTGCGCGAGTCCCTGCTCGACGCCGCCGCCGAGCTGCTGGTCGAGCGCGGCTACCGGGCCGTCCGCATGCGGGACGTCGCCGCGGCCGCCGGGGTGAGCCGGCAGACCGTCTACAACGAGTTCGGCGACAAGTGGGGGCTGGCCCAGGCGGTCGTGGTCCGCGACAACGAGCGCTACCTCGACGGCGTCGACGCGGCGCTGTCCGAGCACGACGACGTGTACTCCGCCGTGGTCGCCGCCGTGATGTACACGCTGGAGACCTCGGCGGACGACCAGCTGAAGAAGGCGGTGCTGACCGGGGCGGGCGGCGACGAGATGCTGCCGCTGCTCACCACGCAGGCCGAGCCGGTGCTGTTCGCCGCCAGCGCCCGCATCGCCGACCACGCGCTGCGGCACTGGCCGCATCTGGACCGCGACGCGCTCACCGAGGTCGCCGACGCGGCGGTGCGGCTGACGATGAGCCACATCATGCTGCCGTCCGGCCCGCCGGAGGAGTTCGCGCACTTCGTGGCCCGGCTGGTGGCCCGCTACCTGTCCGTCCCCGCGAAAACCGGTGGCCCGGACGCCTGACCCCGCGCTACCGTCGGTCTCTCCTCGCGGCTGCTGAACCCGAGGACGAGCGGCCCCGCCCGCTCCCCCGCCGTCGCGCCCTCCGCGCGGACGGCTCCTTCCCGCGCGCCGTCGCGCGCTCCCAGCAGCCCTGAAGGATTGACCGTGTCCGCACGTCAAGACCCCCGTCTCGCCCGCACCGGCGAGCACTGGCTCACCCTCCCCAACCCGCGCGGCGTCCCCGTCGAGATCTGCGCCGGGGCCGGCGTCCCGCTCGAACCCGCCGCCGTCACCGAGGCGCTGGCCCTGCTGGAGACCGCCGGCACGCTCGAGCGGCTCGCCGAGGCCACCCCCGGCTACACCGGGCCGGAGCCGCGCGTCACCCGCGCCGCGCTCACCCCCGACTTCCACAAGGGCGCCGGGATACCGATCGGGACCGTCCTGGAGACCGAGCACGCGCTGCTGCCGCAGGCGGTCGGCAGCGACGTCAACTGCGGCATGCGGCTGGAGGTCACCGCGCTGCGCGCCGGCCGCGTCCGGGCCCGGCTGGACGCGCTGGAGCGGCGGCTGCGGCACCTGTTCTTCGAGGGCGGCCGCCGGATCGCGCTCACTCCCGTCCAGCGCGAGGCGCTGCTGCGCGACGGCCTGCCCGGCCTGCTGCTCACGGGCGCCGCCCCGTGGCGGGGCTTCCGGCCCGAGGACACCGACGACGCCCTGGACCGCGCGCACGCGTGCGCGCACCCGGCGGCGACGGCCGCCGCGTTCGCCGACTGGATCGGCAGCGCGGGCGGCGCGAGCCACGACAGCGTCATCGGCGGGATCGGCGGCGGCAACCACTTCGCCGAACTGCAGTACGTGGCCGAGGTGCACGACCCCGCCGCCGCGCACGCCTGGGGCCTGACCCCCGGCACGGTCGTCACGATGGTGCACAGCGGCTCGCTGTCGCTCGGCCACCAGGCCAACGCCACCGCCCTGGACGCGCTGCGCGCCGGGTGGCCGGCCGGGCTGCCCCGGCCCCGCAACGGCGTCCTGCCCTTCCTGCTGGACGAGCGGTCCGAGCCCGCCCGCCGCCGGTACCTGGACGCGTTCGGCAACGCCGCCAACTTCGCGGCCGGCAACCGGTACTTCCTGTCGCTGGCGATGCGCGCGGGCCTGGCGGCCGAGTGCGGGGACCCGGACGCCCGGCCGCTGTACGACGCGCCCCACAACCTGTTCTGGCGGGACGGCGACCGGTTCGTGCACCGCAAGGGCGCCACCCCGGCGGGCGGCCACGCCGAGATGGCCGGCGGACCCTATGCGATGTGGGGCGAACCGGTCATCGTGCCGGGGTCGATGGGAGCGTCCAGCTTCGTCCTGCGCGGGCACGGGAACCCGCGCACGCTGGCCAGCGCGTGCCACGGCGCCGGGCGCCGCGTCCCGCGCGGCGCGTCGGCGCGGGGCGGCGACGCCGAGCTCGACGCGTTCCTGCGCGAGTTCCGGGTCGTGACGCCGCTGGACCACCGCGACCCGGTGACGGCGCGCAGGCGCGACGTGATGGCGGCGTGGCGGCGCGACCTGAAGCAGGAGGCGCCGTGGGCCTACAAGGACATCGGCCCGGTCGTGTCGAGCCTGGCGGGCGGCGGCGTCGCGGCGCCGGTCGCGGAGCTGCGGCCGCTGCTGACCGTCAAGGGCTGAGGGAGGGGGCGTCAGGGGACGTCGGTCTGGACGTGGACGGCCTTCACCTTCGTCATCTCGTCCAGCAGCTCGGGGCCGTAGCCGAAGCCGCGGCCGCTGCCGAGGCGCGGTTCGGCGGCGCCGCCCGGGGCGCCGCCGAACACGGCGTTGACCTTCACCGTGCCGACGTTCAGGGTGCGCCAGGCGGCCTGCGCGTGCGCCATGTCCCGGGTGAGGACGGTCGCGGCGAGGCCGTGCCGGGAGCGGCGCGCCGCGTCGAGGGCATGGTCGAAGGAGGCCACGGTGCGGACCGGCGCGACCGGCCCGAACACCTCCTCGGCCATGATCGCCATGTGGTCGGCGCAGCCGGCGAGGACCGTGGCCGGGTAGAACGCGCCGGGGCCGTCCGGGATCCGCGCGCCGGTCAGGGCGCGCGCGCCGTCCGCGATCGCCTTCTCGACCCGCTGGTGGACGTGGGTGCGGTGCCGCTCGTCGACGAGCGGCCCGAGCTCGGTGGTCACGTCGGCGCCGGGCCCCATCCGCAGGCCGCGGGCCCGCTCGGCGAGGGCCTCCAGGAAGGGGTCCGCCACGGCCTCGTGGACGTAGACCCGCTCGACGGACGTGCAGATCTGCCCGGCGTTGGCGAAGCAGCCGAGGGCGGCCTGGCCGGCGGCCCACTCGGGGTCGACGTCGCGGTCCACGATCAGCGGGTCGCAGCCGCCGTTCTCCAGCAGGGTGCGGGCGCCGGTGCGCAGGGCCAGTTCGGCGACGCGGCGGCCGGCGGCGGTGGAGCCGACGTGCGCGACGACGTCGGTGTCCGGGTGGCCGGCGAGGGCCTCGCCCGTCTCCCCGTCGCCGGTCACCATGTTGAGGACGCCGTCGGGCAGGCACGCGTCGAGCAGCTCGGCGAGCATCGCGCCGGTGTGCGGGGTCCGCTCGGAGGGCTTGTGGACGACGGTGTTGCCGGTGGCCAGCGCGGCGCCGATCAGGCCGCAGGCGATGGCGACCGGGTCGTTCCACGGGGTGATCACGGCGGCGACGCCGCGCGGCTCGCGGACCAGGAAGTCGGCGGCCCGCCAGCCGCCCTGGAGGCTGCGGCCGCCATGCAGGGGGCCGAGCTCGGCGTACTGGCGCAGCGTCCCGATGCCGGCCTCGACGCCGCCGAGCGCGTCGCCGGACGGCTTGCCCATCTCGGCGGTCACGAGCGCGGCCAGCTCGTCCATCCGCTCCTCGACCGCCCGCGCGGCGGCGTGCAGGGCCGCGCCCCGGTCGGCGGCCGGGGTGGCGGCCCAGCCGGGCGCGGCGTCGCAGGCCGCCGCGACGGCCGCGGCCACGTCCGCCGGCGTGGACACGGCCACCACGCCGAGCGGCTCGCCGGTCGCCGGGTCGGCCATCGTGAACGCGTCCTGCCCGGTGCCCTGGCTCCACCGTCCGCCGGCCAGCATCCACCTGTCGCGCGGCCGCATGGGCGCCCCCTCCCGAGTCGGTGTCCGTCGGTTCGCCTACCCGGTGCGGCGCGCTTCAATGACCGCACCCCCGCGTCAGTGACCACTTACTTAAATCGGCTACCGTGGTGCGGACGCGAATTGAGGGAGGCGCGGTGGACTTCGACCTGCCGGAGAGCGCGGCCGCGGTGCGCGAGGGCGTGCTGGCGATCGCCGGGAAGTACGACCAGGACTACTGGGGCCGCTGCGACGCGGACAAGCGCTGGCCGGAGGAGGTCTGGCGGGAGCTGGTGGCGGGCGGCTGGCACGCGCTGGCGATCCCCGAGGAGTACGGCGGCGGGGGCCAGGGGCTGCTGGAGCTGGCCGTCGCCCTGGAGGCGCTGGCCGAGGGCGGCGCGGGCGGCGCCGCGTCCTTCATGTACCTGCTGACGCCCGCGTTCGGCGGGCTGACGATCAACCGGCACGGGACCGAGGCGCAGAAGCGCGAGCTCCTGCCGAAGATCGCCGCCGGGGAGATCGAGACCTGCTTCGCCATCACCGAGCCGGACGCGGGCAGCAACGCGATCAACATCACCACCCAGGCCCGTCGCGACGGCGACCACTTCGTGGTGAGCGGCCAGAAGATCTGGATCTCCGGCGTCGAGCGCGCCGACTTCCTCGTCCTGGTCACCCGGACGATCCCGGCCGCCGAGGCCCGGCCGCGCACCTCCGGGTTCACCGTCCTGCTGGTGGACGTCAAGCAGGCCGTAGCCGACGGCACGCTCACCTACCAGCCGATCCCCAAGCTCGGCACCAACACCGTCGCGTCCAGCATGGTGTTCCTGGACGAGGTCCGCGTCCCGGCCGAGCGCGTCCTCGGCGAGCCCGACCAGGGGTTCCTCGTGCTGTGGGACATCCTCAACCCCGAGCGCATCCTCGCCGCGGCGGGCGGCGTCGGGTCCGGGGGGCTGGTGCTGAGGCTCGCCTGCGAGTACGCGACCGACCGGGCCCCGTTCGGCAAGCCGATCGGCACCAACCAGGCCATCGCGTTCCCGCTCGCCAAGGCCAAGGCGCAGCTGGAGCTGGCGCGGCTGATGACCTACAAGGCCGCCTGGCTGTGGGACCGCGGCCGGCCCTGCGGCTCGGAGGCCAACATCGCCAAGCTGACCGCGGCGGACGCGGCCTGGCAGGCGGCCGACCGCGCCTTCCAGACCTACGGCGGGATGGCGTACTCGATGGAGTACCCGATCGCCCGGATGTTCCGCGACGCCCGCATCGCCAAGAACATCCCGGTCGCGGAGGAGCTCGTCCTCGCCCACATCGCGCAGCACGAGCTGGGCCTGCCCAAGTCGTACTAGGCCGCGGCCGCACCGGCCCGCGCCTACCCGCCTGACTCGGGGAGCCGGACGGACGCGCCAGGATCGTGCGCGGCGCGCAACTCGCGCTTGGGCACCTTGCCGGAGTGGTTGCGCGGGATCGCCGCGACCAGCTCGTACCAGCGGGGGCGCTTGAACGCGCCGAGCCGGGCCCGGCAGTGCGCGTCCAGCTCCGCGGGCGTGGTGCCGCCGCGCACCACGACCACGGCCTTGACCGCCTCGCCCCAGCGCCGGTCCGGGACGCCGATCACCGCGGCGTCCCGGACGCCGGGGTGCTCGGCGAGGACGCGCTCGACCTCCGCGCAGTACACGTTCTCGCCGCCGCTCTTGACCATGTCCTTGGCGCGGTCGATGAAGTGCAGGCGGCCGTCGGCGTCGAGCCGCATGAGGTCGCCCGTGCGCAGCCAGCCGTCCGGCGGGACGCCCGGGTGCCCGGCGTATCCGGCCATCAGGCTCGCGCCGCGCAGCAGCAGCTCCCCCACCTCGCCGGGGCCGTCCGCGCCGTCCAGGGCGAGGTCGAACGCGGGCAGCGGGCGGCCGACCGTGCCGGGGGCGGCCAGCTCGTCCTCCAGCGTGGACACCGCCACGAAGTTCCCGGCCTCGGTCGAGCCGTACACGCCGCGGTAGCCGATGCCGAGGCCGCGCAGCCGCTCCAGCGTCGCGGGACGCTCGGTCGCGGCCATGCCGAAGACCAGGCGGAGCGTCCCCGGCGCGGCGGCGGGATGGCGCAGCGCCCGTCCAGTGCCGGTGGGGAAGACCGCGACGGTCACGCCGTACTCGGCGATGAGCGGCCACAGCGCCTCCGGGGACGCGCCGGACGGCAGCACGACCGTGCCGCCGGCGGCGAGTTGGCCGAGCACGGCGCCGTACCCGGCGACGTGGAACAGCGGCAGCGCGCCGAGCAGCCGGTCGGCGCCGGTCAGGCCGAACGCCTGCACCGCGTTCGCCGCGGCGGCGACCCAGCCCCGGCTGGTCAGCAGGCAGCCCTTCGGGTGCCCGGTGGTGCCCGAGGTGTAGAGCTGGACGACCGGCGCGTCCGGGCCGGGGCGGGGCAGGTCGGGCGGCGGCGCCTCGTCCAGGGCCCGGTCGAGGGCCGGGCCGATCGCCCAGTGGTCGAGGTCGAGGAGGCCGGACGCGCCGGCCAGGGTCTCCAGCGCCGGGTGGACGACCGCGTGCCGCGCCCCGGCGTCCTCGACCTGGTACCGGATCTCGGCGGGGCTCAGCCGCACGTTCAGCGGGACCACCGCGGCGCCGATCAGTGACGCGCCGAACGCGGCCTCGACCGCCTCCGGCGCGTTGACGGTCAGCAGCGCGACGCGGCCGCCGGGCCCCACTCCCCCGCCGACCAGCAGCCCGGCCCAGCACCGCGCGCACCGGTGCAGCTCGCGGTAGGTGCGGCGCCGGCCGTCCCAGGCGAACGCCGTACGGTCCGGCCAGAGCGCGGCGCCGCGGTGCGCGAGGTCCCCGAGCAGCATGCGCCCGATCATCCCGAATCGGATTCGGCACGGTCAAGGTGTTGCCCGGGTCACAGCGGCCGGGCCAGCATGAGGGTCCGCCCACCGTGAGGAGAGCCCATGCCCCGGTCCTACGCCAGTGCCGTGTTCGCCAGCAGCGCCGACGAGGTGTGGTCCTACCTGCGGGACTTCGGCAACCTCGCCGACTGGATGCCCGGCGTGCAGACCGGCGTGATCGAGGACGGCGGCCCCGGCGACCGCGTCGGTTGCGTCCGCCGGCTGATCGGCCCCGGCGAGACGGTGTTCCGCGAGCGGCTCACCGCGCTGGACGACGCCGGCCGCGGCTACCGGTACGAGATCCTGGAGTGCCCGCTGCCGGTGCGGGACTGCCGCGCCGAGCTGCGCGTCGCCCCGGTCACCGCCACCGGCCACGCGTTCGTCGAGTGGCGGGCCGAGTTCTCCGCGGACGCCGCCGACGAGGAGGCGATGACCAAGACGCTCGCGCAGGGCATCTACGCGACCGGGCTCGGCGCCCTCGCCAAGCGCTTCGGCTGACCCCCCGGCCGCCCCGGGGCCGGGCCCCGCCTCAGCCGAACCGGGGCGGGCGCTTCTCGCGGATCGCCGCGACGCCCTCCCGCACGTCCGGGCCGGTGAACCCGAAGAACTCCATCGCCAGCGACGCGTCGAACGTCGGGCCCGCGAGCCGCAGCCAGTTGTTCAGCGCGTGCTTGGTCAGCGACAGCGCCTCGGCGGGCCCGGCGGCGAGCCGCCCGGCGATCTCCAGCGCGCGGTCGTGCACCTCGGCGTCGTCCACGCACAGCGACACCAGGCCGATCCGCTCGGCCTCCTCGCCGGTCAGGACGTCGTTGAGCAGCAGGTAGTACTTGGCCTTCGCCAACCCGCACAGCAACGGCCACACGATCGCGGCGTGGTCGCCCGCCGCCACGCCCAGCCGCACATGCCCGTCGATGATCTTCGCGGTGCGGCCGGCGACCGAGATGTCGGCGAGCAGCGCCACCGCGAGCCCCGCGCCCACCGCCGGGCCCTGCACGGCGCTGACCACCGGCTTGGAGCAGTTCAGCACGTTCATCACGATGTCGCGGGCCTCGCGCATGATCCGGCGGCGCGCGGCGTGGTCGGCCATCATCTCCTCGATCATGGCGATGTCGCCGCCGGCGGAGAACGCCGTCCCCTCGCCGCGCACCACGATCGCGCGCACCGCGTCGTCGGCGTCGGCGTCCCGCCAGATCTCCGCCAGCTCGCGGTGCCCCACGGTGTCGACCGCGTTGAGCTTGCCCGGCGTGCTGATCGTGACGCGCAGCACCCCGTCCGCCGCCCAGTCGATCCTCAGCCGCTCGTACCCGTCGTACATGGCGCGCCGCCCTCCCGCTCGCGATCACCGAATGCCGCGCGCAATCGTCGCACAGCGAACGCCATCGCCTCGGCACCGGCGTCGAAGATCTCCGGCAGCAGGAAGAACGAGTGCACGACGCCGTCGTAGCGGCGCAGCTCGACCGGCACCCCGGCCGCCGCGAGCCGGCGGGCGTACGCCTCCGCCTCGTCGCGCAGGATGTCGCACTCGGCGGTGATGACGGTGGCGGGCGCCGCGCCGGACAGGTCCGGGGCGCGCAGCGGCGCCAGCCGGAAGTCGGACGGGTCGGCGCCGCCCCGGTACAGGTCCATGAACCGGGCGAGGCTGCCCGCGTCCAGCCCGTACCCGGACCCGTACTCCCGCCAGCTCGGGGTGTCCATCGCGGTGTCGGTCACCGGGTAGACCAGCAGCTGGTGGGCGAGCGGCAGCCCGCGGTCGCGGGCCAGCAGCGCGACGGCCGCCGCGATGTTGCCGCCGGCGCTGTCGCCGGCCACCGCCACGGCGCCGGGCGCGATGCCGTGGCTGCTTAGCGGGGCCTCTTCGCGGCCCGCCTCCCCCGCTGCCGCGGCGACGACGGCCCACGCGTCGTCCACGGCCGCGGGGAACGGGTGCTCGGGCGCCAGCCGGTACCCGACGCTCAGGACGGCGCATCCGGCGGCGTGCGCGAGGTCGCGGCACGCGGCGTCCACGTTGTCGACGCCGCCGAGCACCCAGCCGCCGCCGTGCAGGTAGACGACCGCGGGCAGCGGCCCGCGCGCGAGCGGCACCGGGCGGTACAGCCGCACCGGCACCGGGCCGCCCGGGCCGGGCACCGCGACGTCGCGCACGTACGGCAGTTCCCGCCGCACGACCGGGTACGCCGCGCCGATCCGCTCCCGCATCTCCGCGATCGTCGGCTCGGCTCCGTCCCCGGGTCCGGCGGGCGGGGCCGTCCAGGAGGCGAGCTGCTCCAGGAAGCTCGCGGTCTGCGGATGAACGGGCATGCGGCGGCCTCCCCGGGGTATGCGGCGGTTTCCACCGGTCGCCTTCCCCGGGAACCGGGACGCCAATCCCGGCTCAGCGGCCTGCGGCCTCCGCGACCAGGGCCTCAAAGAGGCGCTTGTCCTCGCCCTCCTCGGGATGCCACTGCACGGCGAGGCCGAAGCGGTGGCCCTGCAGCTCGATGGCCTCCACCACCTGGTCCTCCGCCCACGCCACGGCCGACAGGCCCTTGCCGAGCCGGCCGACCGCCTGGTGGTGGTAGGCCGGGACGTCCGCCGCGTCGCCGAGGATCTTGCCGATCTGGCTGGTCGGGCTGATCCGCACCGGGTGCGAGCCGACCAGGCCGGCCTGCGGCGCGTGCCCGCGGTGGCCGACGGCCTCCGGCAGGTGCTGGATGAGCGCGCCGCCCCGCGCGACGTTCAGCACCTGCATGCCCCGGCAGATCGCCAGGAACGGCAGGTCCGCGGAGACGGCCGCGCGGACGAGCGCCAGCTCGAACCGGTCGCGCTGCGGCTGCGGCGGCCCCGTCTCGTGGTGCCGGGCGGCGCCGTAGAGCTCGGGGTCGACGTCGCCGCCGCCGGCGAGCACGATCCCGTCCAGCCGGCCGACGAGCAGGTCGACCCCGCGCAGGGTGGCGGCCGGGGGCAGCAGCACCGGGACGCCGCCGGCCCGCTCGACCGAGCGCACGTACGGCGCCGGCAGCAGCGCGGCCTCGCGCACCCAGGTCCCCCAGCGGGCCGGCTCCTGGTAGGTGGTGATCCCGATGACCGGCGGGCCGCCGGCACCGGTGGCGGGGCGCGGAGCCCCGCGGACGGCCTCTGACATGCGTTTCCCCCTCAGCTGAGCACTGGCCACCGGGCGGCGCGAACGGGTGCTCGCTGCACCCGCCCCCCTCGCGCCGTCCCGCCCCCGGCCTTTTCTCCCGGCCAGCTTGCCGCAGGCGGCGGCTCTTCGCAGTCCGAAGCGGTCAGATCGCCGCGACGCGGCCGAACTTCCACCGGGGAGTGCTTTCCTCCTCCACCGCCGGACCGGCCGCCGCGGCCCGGCCACGCCATCCGCCGATACCGGTCAGTATCCGTGTTCGATCGCGGGCCCCAGCGGTCACCACCGCCGCACGGGCGCTCACCCTGCGCAGCGGCGGGCGCCCCGACGCGACCGCCCGGTTGAGTACGCACCGCGTTCGGCGAGAGAATCTCACCCAGCCGGGCACCCGGACCCGCCGCGACCGCCGGTGCCAGGCCCGAAGGCCAGGGAGAGAGCCCGGACATGCCACCGGAACCCCGTACCGCCGACGACTGCTTCGCCCGTCTCGAAGCCGACCCGGCGGGCGCGACGAGCTACTTCTACGGCCGCCTCTTCGCGGCCGAGCCCCACCTGCGCGCCCTGTTCCCGCCCGCGATGGGCCGCCAGCACGACCGGTTCTTCCAGGCGCTCGCCCGGATCGTGCGGAGCCCGGACGACCCCGCCGGCCTCGCCGCCCACCTGTGCCGCCTCGGCCGCGGCCACCGCAAGTACGGAGTCCGGCCCGAGCACTACGAAGCCGTCGGCGCCGCGCTCACCGCCACGCTGCGCGTCTTCGCCGCCGACTGCTGGACGCCCGCCGCCGAGGCCGCCTGGACCGCCGCCTACACGCGCGCGGCCGAGGCCATGATCGGCGCCGCCGAGCGGGACGCCGCGCAGTCCCCGCCGTGGTGGGCCGCCGAGGTCACCGCCCACGACCGCCGCGCCCCCGACCTCGCGGTTCTCACGCTGCGCCCCGAGCGGCCGCTCCCCTTCGCCGCCGGGCAGCATGTCAGCGTGCAGACCGCCCGCTGGCCCCGGATGTGGCGGCCCTACTCGATCGCGAACGCGCCCCGGCCGGACGGCACGCTGCGCCTGCACGTCCGGGCCCGCCCCGGCGGCTGGGTGAGCGGCGCGCTGGTCCGGGCCACCGCGCCCGGCGACACCGTGCTGCTCGGCCCGGCCGAGGGCGAGATGACCCTCGACCCCGACCCCGGCCGCGACCTGCTGCTGATCGGCGGCGGCACCGGGCTCGCCCCCATGAAGGCGCTGGCCGAGCAGGCCGCCGGATCCGGCCGCGACGTCCGGCTGCTGGTCGCCGCGCGCACCGCCGACCACCTCTACGACCTGCCCGACCTGCGCCGGCTGGAGGCGGCGTCCGCGCGGCTGCGGGTCGTCCCGGTCCTGTCCCGGTCGGCGGGCCCCGGCGCGCTGACCGGCCACGTGCAGGACGTCCTGCCCGGCCTGCTGGACTGCGTCCGCGACCACACCGCCTACGTCGCCGGGCCCGCCCCGCTCGTCCGGGCCGCGGCCGCGGCGCTGCGGCGGCTCGGCGTGCCGGCGCCCCGCGTCCACCACGACCTGCCGGCGTGCGGCGGCGGGGCGGTCACCAGCCCGCCCGCTCCCGCAGGTACTCCGTCGTCGGCGCGTCCGCCGGATAGAACGACTCGATCGCCAGTTCCGCGACCGTGATGTCGATCGGCGTGCCGAACGTCGCGATCGTGCTGAAGAAGGACAGCTCCCGGCCGTCGAACCGCATCCGCAGCGGGACGAAGACGTCGTGCCCGGCGGGCGGCGCGATCGCCTCCCCGACGTCCCCGGGGAAGCTCCGCAGCTCCCGGCAGAGCTGGGTCAGCGAGGCGTCCGCGGTGAGCGCGACGTGCCGCCGCACCCGGTCGATCATGTGGGCCCGCCACTCGGCCAGGTTCAGGATGTTCTTCGCCATCCCGTCCGGGTGCATGCTCAGCCGCAGCACGTTCAGCGGCGGCTCCAGCAGCTCCGGCGGCGCGCCCTCCATGAAGAGCGCGGCGGCGCCGTTGGCGTCGATGAGGTTCCAGAACCGGTCGACGACCACCGCCGGGTACGGCTCGTGCCCGGCCAGCACCTGCTTCAGCGCCGCCCGGACCGCGTCCATCCTCGGCTCCTCGATCGGCGTCTCGTCGAACACCGGCGCGTAGCCGGCCGCCACCAGCAGCAGGTTGCGGTCGCGCAGCGGCACGTCCAGGTGCTCGGCGAGCCGCAGCACCATCTCGCGGCTCGGCGCGGAGCGCCCGGTCTCCACGAAGCTGAGGTGGCGGGTCGACACGTCCGCCTCCGACGCCAGCTCCAGCTGGCTGAGCCGGCGCCGCTGCCGCCAGGCGCGCAGCTGGTCGCCGATGGGTCGCATGTCACTCAACGCCGTCGTCACGCTCCGGACGCTACCGGCCTCCCGGTCACGCCCGCGATTACGTCACGGGTAATGGACGCCGCGACGGCCCGGCGACCAGGGTGGACGCGAACACGCTCACCGAGGAGGCTCCATGACCCCTGACCAGCTCACCGACGCCATGCCGTTCGCCCGCGCGCTCGGCGTGCGCATCGACACCGCCGGGCCCGAAGAGGTCACCGGCCGGCTGGACTGGGCCCCGGAGCGCTGCACCGCCGGCGGCGTCATGCACGGCGGCGCCCTCATGGCGCTCGCCGACACCCTCGGCGCCGCCTGTGCGTTCCTCAACCTGCCGCCGGACACGTTCACGACGACGCTGGAGTCGAAGACGAACTTCTTCCGCGGGGTCAAGGAAGGCTGCGTCAAGGGCGTCGCGCACCCGCTGCACACCGGGCGGACGTCGATCGTCGTCCAGACCGACCTCTACGACGACGGCGGCCGCCGTGTCGCTCAGGTAACCCAGACCCAGGCCGTCCTGTGCTCCTGACAGCCCGACCCGCCCGGCGCCTTTACGTTGTAGATTTTTTATTGAGGTACTCGCCGAAGAAGGCGAAGATCCGCTCCCACCCGTCGGCGGCGTTCTCCCGCCCCCTGCCGAGCCCGAAGACGATCTTCGCGACCGGGCCGAGCGGGGCCGGCGGGGCGAACCCGGTGAGGAAGGAGTGCCCGGTGCCCGGGTACTCCTTCACGTCGTGCGGGACGCCTGCGCTCGCCAGGGCCCGCTCCAGCTTCCCCGCCGCCCCGCGCAGCGTCGGGTCGGCGCCGCCGTAGCTGCCGACGACCGGGCACGCGCCGCGCAGCGACTCCGCCGGCCGGCGGGGCAGGATGCCGTAGTTCGCGGCGGCGGCCTTGAAGTCGTACTTCGCCGCCGCCACCAGCGCGAACCCGCCGCCCATGCAGAACCCGCACACGCCGACGTCGCCGGTGCAGTCGCCGCGCCCGGCGAGCCACGCGCGCGACGCCTCGATGGCGTCGTAGGTCGGCCCGCGCTGCGCGCGCATGTCGCGCATCGCCTTGCTGACGCACCGCACCCACGGCGCCCCGTTGTAGAGGTCCGGCAGGACGGCGAGGTACCCCTGCGCGGCGAACCGGTCGGCCTGGGCGCGCATGTCCGCGTTGGCGCCCATCGCCTCGAAGACGATGACGACGCCCGGCCAGGGCCCCTCCCCCGCGGGGACGGCGAGGTACCCCGGCACCTCCCGCGCGCCCGCGGGAATCATGATGTCAGACATACCGTCCAATAATGCCGCAGCCCCCGCCGCGCGCCTAGGCCCCGCCGCGGCGCCCCAGGGCGGAGGTCAGACCTTCCGCCACTCGGGGATCCACGAGCCGTCCTCGACGACGTAGTCGCCGAACAGGTCCGGGGCCTCCCTGCGCATCACCTCGCCGATCTTGCCGAACAGCAGCCGGATCTCCTCCTCGGCGCCCGGCGCGGTGCGGTTCTCCAGGGTGTGCCGCAGGGTGCGGACGTTGGCCGTCCAGACCAGGCCGGTGCCGACGCCCTCGGGGGCGAAGCGGCGCATGAACGAGGTCTTGTGCTTCTTCTCCTTGAACGGCACGCCCTCGTCGTCGAGGCCGAAGTGCTCGGCCATCCAGCCCTGGAACTCCTCCATCTGCTCCAGCATCGCCGTGGCGCGCTTCATCAGCTCGGGGTCCTCGCGGGCCCACTCGGGGAACCAGAACGGGATGTCCTGGAGCCGGACGAACCGGAGCGACTCCTGCGAGATCGCCACGCCGGGGCGGTGCCGGACGAGCTCGTGGGTCAGCACGCGGCTCACGTTGTGCAGGACGAAGCTGAAGCTGACGTGCTCCAGCACCGAGCCGTGCAGGCTCCGCAGGATGTTCTGCAGGTACTGGCCCGAGTCGGTGCGGATCTTGGTCACGTTGGGGTTGAGGCCCGGCTCCCAGGAGCGGTAGCAGAGCCGGCCCGCGAACTCGGCGAGGTTCTGCGGGTCGTTCAGCTCCGCGTCGAGGTCGCCGCGGTCGAGCCGCTCCAGCCAGCTCTCCCCGCCCACGTCCCGCAGGTACCGGGCGACCTCGTCGTAGTCCAGTTCGGGCTTCGCGACGAGGAACACCTCGGGCTCGACGCTCTTCACTCTCGTATCCCCCCACCGGTCGTTTGCATCGCCTCTTAGGAAACCACCCCGCCGGTGCCGCCGCGACCTGGGACGGGCCCCGCCGCGACGGTGTGGACCGATACGGTTCGGTTCGGAGGGTTCGATGATGGTTCAGGGGGATCCCGGCGCTCTGCTGGAGCGCGCGCGCAAGTTCGAGCGGCAGGGGCGGTCCGCCGAGGCCGCGGCCGCGTTCGCGGAGGCCGCCGGGGCGATGGAGGCGCGCGGCGACTGGCCGGACGCGGCGGCGGTGCGGGCCCGGTACGCGCGGGCGCTCGCCGCGGCGGGCGACGTGGCGAAGGCGCAGCGGGTCGTCGACACGCTGGACCGGGGCGCCGCGTCGCTGCCGGCGGAGGTGCGGGCGGGGCTGGACGCGCAGGCCGCGCACGTCCTCGCGGC
>NZ_JBFARO010000116.1:0-24662 GCF_040677125.1 Actinomadura sp. NPDC049382 | reverse complement strand
TGGTTTGGCACCTCGATGTCGGCTCGTCGCATCCTGGGGCTGGAGTAGGTCCCAAGGGTTGGGCTGTTCGCCCATTAATCGCCGCGCTGGCGATCCTCATCGCCCGGCCGTCGCTCAGCGAGGGCCACCGGGGCGGGCTGCTGCCCGTGGTGGCGTCGTCGTTCGCGGTCGTCGCCGTGGTCACGCTGGTCGCGGTGATCCTGGCATGGCGCGGGTCCCGGCCCGCCGCGTGGACGGTGATGGCCGCGCGCGTCGTCCGCGTCGCGATGTGGGGGGCGTGGGGCGCGCTCGTGCAGGTCCAGGCATCGGCGCTCGCCGGGCACGCGGTGCTGACCGCCGTCGTCGTGGTGCTGCTGGCGCGGGGGCTGTCGCGCTCACCCCGCTGACGCGTGCCGCTCCGCCCACTCCCCGAGGTCGCGGCGCTCGATCGCGGCCGCCATCAGCTCCGGGAACGCGTCCGGGGTGCACGCGAACGCCGGGACGCCCAGCGCCGCCAGCGCCGCAGCGTTGTCGCGGTCGTAGGCGGGCGCGCCCTCGTCCGACAGGGCGAGCAGCACCACCACCTGCACGCCCGCCGCCGTCAGCGCCCCGATCCGGCGCAGCATCTCGTCCCGGACGCCGCCCTCGTACAGGTCGCTGATCAACACCATGATCGTGTCGGCGGGCCGGGCGACGAGGCCCTGGCAGTAGGCGATCGCCCGGTTGATGTCGGTGCCGCCGCCGAGCTGCGTGCCGAACAGCACCTCGACCGGGTCGTGCAGCTGGTCGGTCAGGTCGGCCACGGCCGTGTCGAACACGACGAGCGAGGTGCGCAGCGACCGCATCGACGCCAGCACCGCGGCGAACACGCTCGCGTACACCACCGACGCCGCCATCGACCCGCTCTGGTCGACGGCGAGGACCACGTCCCGCTTCACGGCCTGCCGCCGCCGCCCGTACCCGATCAGCCGCTCCGGGACGAGCGTGCCGTGCTCGGGCAGGTAGTGCCGCAGGTTCGCGCGGATCGTCCGCTCCCAGTCGACGTCGGCGAGCCGGCGCGGCCGCAGCACCCGCGCCGACCGGTCGAGCGCCCCGCCGACCGCCGACCGCGTCCGCTGCGCGAGCCGACGCTCCAGATCGCGGACGACCGTGCGCACGACGGCCCGCGCCGACTCCCGCGCCCGGTCCGGCATGACGCGGTTCAGCGACAGCAGCGTCCCGACCAGGTGCACGTCGGGTTCGACGGCGTCGAGCATCTCCGGCTCCAGCAGCAGCCGGGTGAGGTCGAGCCGCTCGATCGCGTCCTTCTGCATGACCTGGACGACGCTGGACGGGAAGTACTCGCGGATGTCGCCGAGCCACCGCGCCACCGTGGGCGCCGAGTCGCCGAGGCCGGCGCTGCGCCGGCCGGGCCGCGACCGGCCCTCGTCGCCACCGCCGCCGTAGAGCTTCTCCAGCGCCCCGTCCATCCGGACGTCGTCGCCGGTCAGCGACACCCCGGTCCCGTCGGCGCGCTCGCCGCCGAGCACGAGCCGCCACCGCCGCATCCGGTCTTCGGCGCCGTCCATGCCGGGCCCTCCTGTCGTCGCGTCGGTCATGGGGTCCGCCAGCCGAGGATCTGCAGGGCGGTTGCCGCCGCCGGGGCGGCGCGGGCCTCGTCGATGTCGTCGCCGGGCGGGGCCGGCATCTCCGCGCGGGGCTCGGCGCGGCGGCGGAGGCGCTCGCCGATGGCACGCCGCTCGGCGGCCGGGTAGGCGCCGAAGGTGCGGCGCAGCAGCGGCAGGACGTCGGTGAAGGAGCCGGCGGGCAGGCCCGCGATCCAGGCGTCCACCAGGCGGAGCAACTCGTCGTCGTGCAGCAGGAGCAGGGCGCCGCCGGACAGGAATCCCTCGACCCACGCGGCGGCGCGGTCGGGGGCGGCGCCGGCGGACACGGCCCGTGCCATCCGGTCGGGGACGTCGGGCAGCCGGCCCGCGTCGAGCAGGAGGCGGGTGAGGCGGCCCTCGATGAGGCCGTGCAGCGCGTCCGGGCGGGCGAGCAGGCCCTCCAGCGTGCGGCGCCAGCGTTCGAGGTGGCCCTCGTCGGCGAGCAGGGCCAGCGCGCCGTGCACGGCGTCGACGTGGGCGAGGAACTCGCGGGCGGCGTCGTCGTCCAGCCCGGTGATCGCGGGCGGGAGACCGACGCAGACCCGGACGATCAGGCCGTCGACGACCGTGCGGAGCGGGCCGGTGGAGGTGCCGCGGACGTCGCCGTAGCGCAGCGCCCGGACGAGCGCGGGCAGCGCCGCCATCAGGTGCGCGACGTCGGTGTCGACGGCGGCCCGGTCGGCGAGGGCGCGCATCACGGTCGGGAGCGCGTCGCCGAGGTCGGCGAGCAGGCAGCGCTCGGCCACCGACGTCAGGTCGGCGAGCGCGGCGGCGTGCTCGGCGAGCGCCTCGGCGCGGGCGGTGGTCGCGCCGCGCACGGTGGTGCCCCACGCGCCGGCCTCGATCAGCTCGACGTCGAACTCGGGGCGCCAGGCGAGCGTCCACGTCTCGCGGAACGTCCCCTTCGAGCGGCCCGTGTCGGCGGGCACGCCCCAGTCGACGCCCAGCAGGCGGAGGCGGTGCAGCAGGCGGCTGCGCTCCAGGTCGGTGGGCTTGCGCAGGTCGAGGTCGTGCTCCCTGCCGAGGGCCGACGGCTTGAGCCGGAGCCGCCGCTGCTGGGCCTGCAGGTCGCGCTGGAGCGGCACCATCGGGGTCCGCTCCGGGACGGCGCCGAGCCGCTCCCCGACGACCATCCGCCGCTGGATCAGCTCCACGGGCAGGTCGGCGCCCTCGCACAGCACGGCCCGGGTCGCCTCGGTCACCTCGTCCAGCCCGGCGAGGGGGCGCCCGCGCAGCGCGGCGAGCGCCTCGGCGAGCCGGACCGCCTCGATCACGTGCGCGGACGAGACGTGCAGGTCCTCCTCGCGCAGGACGCGGGCGGCGGCGGTCAGCCAGCGCTCGATCGGGCGGTCGGGGGCGGCGAACAGGTGGTGGTACCAGCCGGGGGAGCGGACGCCCGCGCCGTAGCCGGAGTGCCCGGCGAGCCGCCCGTGCGTCCACGGCACCCAGGTCATCGCGACCTTGGCCTTCGGGAGCCCGCGCAGGGTCCGGTCGTCGTGGGCGGCCGGGACCTTGGCCCGCAGGGCGGGCACGTGCCACGCGCCGCAGACCACGGCGACCCGCTCGTGCCCCTCCTTGAGGGTGCGGCGCAGCGTCCGCCGCATGTGGGCCTCGCGCTGCTCCTCGCGCCGCCGGTGCGCGGCGGGCCCGGCGTCCGCGGGCCGCTCGGCGAGCTGCGCGCGCAGCTCCGCCATGGCCTCGGCGATCGCGGGGAACGGGGACGGGCCGCCGCCGCGGTGCTCGACCACGTCGTCCCACCAGCGCTCGGCGTCGTCGTAGCCGGCGGCCTTCGCCAGCCAGCCGAGCGGGTCGAGCCGGATCCCCTCGGCGGCGGGTTCGGCCGGCTCGTCCGCGCCCTCGTCCTCGTCTTCCTCCGGGGCCGGGACGAGCTGGTTCGCCGCCGGCAGGTCGCAGAACCGGACGGGCACGCCCGCCGCCAGCCCGTACCGGATCGCCTGCCATTCCGGGCTGAACTCCGCGAACGGCCAGAACGCGGCCTTGCGGTCGCCGTCCCCCGCGCCGGGGGCCGGGGCGGGGGAGTAGGCGAGCAGCGCGACCGGCGGCACCATCCCCGCGTCGCCGGCCAGGTCCACGATCGGGTCGGCCTCGGGCGGCCCCTCGATCAGCACCGCGTCCGGCTTGTACTCCTCCAGGGCGCCGCGCAGCGCCCGCGCCGAGCCGGGCCCGTGGTGGCGGATCCCGTAGACCTCGACGTGGCTCAAGAGACCTCCCGGCAGGCCCGGTAGAAGTCCCGCCACTCGGGGCGGTCGCGGACGACGGCCTCCAGGTACTCCTGCCACACGACCCGGTCGGACACCGGGTCCTGCACGACGGCGCCGACGATGCCGCCCGCGACGTCGGCGGCGCGCAGCACCCCGTCGCCGAAGTGCGCGGCGAGCGCGAGGCCGCTGGTGACGACCGAGATGGCCTCGGCGGTGCTGAGGGTGCCGCTCGGCGACTTCAGCTTGGTGCGCCCGTCGGCGGTGGCGCCGGAGCGCAGCTCGCGGAACACGGTGACGACGCGGCGGATCTCCTCCAGCCCCGCCGGGGACTCCGGCAGCTCCAGCCCGGCGCCGATCTGGTCGACGCGGCGGGCGACGATGCCGACCTCGTCCTCGACGGTCTCCGGCAGCGGCAGCACGACGGTGTTGAACCGGCGGCGCAGCGCGCTGGACAGCTCGTTCACGCCCCGGTCGCGGTCGTTGGCGGTGGCGATCACCGTGAAGCCCTTGCGGGCCTGCACCTCGGTGTTCAGCTCCGGGACCGGCAGCGTCTTCTCCGACAGGACGGTGATCAGGGTGTCCTGGACGTCGGACGGCATCCGGGTCAGCTCCTCGATGCGGGCGACCGCGCCGCGCCGCATCGCCCGCATGAGCGGGCTCTCCACCAGCGCCTTCTCCGACGGGCCCTCGGCGAGCAGCCGCGCGTAGTTCCACCCGTAGCGGATGGCCTCCTCGGCCGTGCCCGCCGTGCCCTGCACGAGCAGCGTCGAGTCGCCGCTGACGGCGGCGGCGAGGTGCTCCGACACCCATGTCTTCGCCGTGCCGGGGACGCCGAGCAGCAGCAGCGCCCGGTCGGTCGCGAGCGTCGCGACCGCGACCTCCATGAGCCGGCGCGGCCCCACGTACTTCGGGCTGACCGCCGTCCCGTCGGGCAGTTCGCCGCCGAGCAGGTACGTGGTGACGGCCCACGGCGACAGCCGCCAGCCGGGCGGCCGGGGCCGGTCGTCGTGCTCGGCCAGCCGCGCCAGCTCGCCCGCGTACTCCTGCTCGGCGTGCGGGCGCAGGACGGCGGTCGCGCCGGAGGGGGGACCCTCCGGACCACCCGGCATCGAATCATCGGTCAAGGGGTCAGCTCCTTCAGCATCTCGTCGCGGAAGCCCAGGGTGGCGATCAGGTCGGTGACGGCGCGCGGGGCGGCGGCGTCCGGCGCGGTCAGCGGGGCGAGGCGGGGCGCGGCGGCCGGGTCGAGCCGCTGGTCGGCGAGTCGGCACAGCTGGGTGATCAGGTGCTCGTCGCGGCGGGTGGGCCGCTCGGCGGACGCGGTCAGCGTCGCGACCACCGCCGCCGCGAGCGGCCCCGCCCACGGGCCGGGGACCCGTTCGAGGACGCGCAGCAGCTCCGGCCGCCCCTCCACCCAGCGGATCAGGTCGGCCGCCGCGGCGTCGCGCTCGCCCGCGGGCAGGACGGACAGCAGGTCGGCGAGCGCCTCCGGCTCGTCGACCATGACGCCGCCCTTCAGCAGCGCCCGCGCCCACCCGGCGTCGTGCTGGCCGAGGGCGGCCTTGGCCCACCCGATGTGGACGTCGCGCCCGTCGGAGTCGGCGTGATCACGCTGGGCGGACGACCCCCCGGACGCCCCGGACGCCCCGGCGGCCGCGTCGATGGGCAGGCACACGATCTCCATGGGCGGCAGCCCGAACAGCTCCGTCCAGGTGGACAGGGGCGTGCGCGCGAGGATCTCGCGCAGCCACGCGGCCCGCGTGCCCACCGGCCCGCCCCCGGTGCGCGGCGCGAACGACCCGCTGGGGTGGAAGGGGATGCCGTCGCGGGCCATGTCGTCGCCGTGGGCGTGCGGCGGCTCGACCGTGATCCAGGTCTGCCGCCGGCCCCGGACCGTGCGGGTCTCCGGCGTCAGGCAGCCCCGGGCCCGCGCCGCCATGCGGGCCCCGTAGGCGGACCCGGGCAGGCGGGCGAGCAGGTCGGACGCGAGCTGCCGGACGTCCTTGCCCCGGTCTTCGAGGGCGGATTCGAGGAACTCCTCGTCGTCCAGCGACAGCCCGTGCTCGAACGTGGCGAGGAACGCCGCGCGGTCGGGCGCGGGCTCCTTGCTCCACGTCTCGCTCAGCAGCTCCCGCGCGCGCTCCGGCTCGCTGCCGCGCAGCCTGGTCAGGTAGGCCACGCGGCGGTTGCGCGTCCCGGTCTCCCACACCTCGGCGCCGCCGGCGGGATCGTCGCCGGAGCCGACCAGGTACGCCCAGTCGGTGTTCTGCAGCGCCAGCCACACGCCGCGCCGCCCGCACGCCCGCGCGATGGACGGCCGCAGCATCCGGTCGCTGCGGCCGCGCTCCAGCAGGTCGGGCAGTGCCTGCACCGGGACGCGGAAGCCGTGCGCCGCCGCCGCGTCCAGCCATTCGGGCAGCACCCGCAACTGCTCCCCGGCGAGGATCCGCCGCAGCCGCGCCGCCGCGGCGGGCGGCACCACCGGGGCGTCCTCGACCGGGGCCAGCGCGACCGGCTCCGGCGCCGCGCCCTCCGCGCCCGGACCGGACGGCGTCCAGCCGGCGCGCCGCCGGACGGCCAGCAGCGCGGCCTGGTCGAGCAGCCGGCCGGCCCGGTCGCCGGTCTCGGCCGGGGCCTCCGGCAGGGCCGGCGGGTCGCGCCGCTCGGTGCCGAGCAGCGCGGCAGTGACGTGCTCGTTCCACGCGCTCACAGGACCACCGTCCCCTCGTCGTCGTGCCAGGCCGCCAGCGGGCGCAGCCCGCGCGGGCTCCACTCGCCGGACAGCGTGACCGGCCCGCCGCCCGACAGCGCGAGCAGCCGCCACGGGTCGCCCATCCGGAGCGGCAGCGCGTCCCCGGCCGCGTCGACCACCGACAGGCCGCCGCCCTCGGCGCGGGCCAGCCGGACCTCGGCCAGCGTCGCGGGCCAGCGGTCGAGCCAGGGGTCCAGCGCGAGGGCGGCGGCGTGCTCGCCGAGGAACTCCCGCACCGACGTCCCGCCGGGTGTACCCGGCTCGGCGGGCCCGTACCGGTCGGCGACCAGGGCCCGCAGCGGCTGCGACCCCGGATAGAAGGCCAGCTCCGCGTCGATCTCCGTGCCCACCACGAGCGAGGCGTCCAGGGACGTGCCCGGCGCCGCGAACGACAGCACCAGCGCGGGGCGGCCCGTCCGCCGCCCGCGCAGCCACACCCGGCGGGTGGTCAGCATCTCCTGCGCGGTGTCGTGCGACCCGGTCACCGACCACAGGTCGCGGACGCGCTCCCCGCCCGACAGGACCTCCTCCTGCGGGACGGTGAACCCGACCCGGGAGCGGACGGTGTCGCGCAGCCCGGCGGGCAGCTCCTCCCGCCGCCGATGGGCCTGGATCAGGAGGCGCAGCAGCGCGTACTCCTCCAGCAGCCGGCCCGGCCACCCGGGGCGGCGGGGGAGCGCGGCGAGGCCCCGGACCTGCCCGGCGAGCGCGCCCGCCTGCGCGTCGACGAGCCGCCGCGCCGCGTCGTCCCAGAGCCGGTAGGGCGCCTTCTCGGCCTGCGCGAGCCCGTGCGCGACCTGGTCGCGGAGCCACTGGTCGAGTTCGGCGAGCCCGTCGTCGACGCGGCGCTCCCGCCGCTCGGCGGTCTTCGGGTCCTTGGTCTTGGCCGCCGCCGAGGCGCGCTTCTGCGCCGCCTTGTCGGCCCGCTCGCGCCGGTCCTCCAACCATTCGGCGACGTAGCCGGGGCGGGGGCCCTCGTCGACCGCCCCGTCGGCCCACAGGAGCAGCAGCCCGAGGGCGTGCTTGCAGGGGAACTTGCGGCTCGGGCACGTGCAGCGGAACGCGGGCTCGGTCAGGTCGGCGCACGTCCGGTAGGCGGACTTGCCGCTGCCCTGGCACTCGCCCCAGACGGCCTCGCCGTCACACCCCGTGCCGGCCCACTTGGCGGGCTTGGCGACACCGCCGGCGGCCTTCGCGGACGACGCGTCCGGCGCCAGGCCGAGCACCTGCTCCCGAGCCCATCGTTCCCTCACACCACCGAAACTATCGGCGCCCTACGACAATGCGCCCGCCCGCCGGCGGCCGGTCAGAAGCCGGGCGGCCTCGGCAGATCGGGGACGGAGACGTCCGGCACGAGCAGGGCGCCGCCGGCGAGGAGGGCGAGCAGCGCGGTCGCGCCGAACAGGCTCACCCAGGCGAGGCCGGGCACGCCGGTCAGGTGGGCGAGCTGGTCGGCGTCGGAGCTCGGCGCCATGTGCCGGGCGCGCATCCGCTGCAGCTCGATCACCGGCCGGGTCGCGGCGAGCAGCAGGAACCACGCGGCCAGGTAGGCGAACCCGGCCTGGACCTCGGCGCTGCCCAGCCACGACACCCCGAGGATGATCGCCCCGGTCGCGACCACCGAGAGCGCGCCGTAGGCGTTGCGGATCATCACCAGCATCGCCGCCAGCAGCGCGAGCGAGAACCACAGCATCAGCGTGATCCGGCCCCAGGCGAGCAGCAGCGCGAAGAACAGCCCGAGCAGCGGCGGGGTGACGTACCCGGCCAGCGCCGTGAAGATCATGCCGGGGCCGTGCGGCTTGCCGCGCGACACCGTCACGCCCGAGGTGTCGGAGTGCAGCTTGATGCCGTCCAGCTTGCGGCCGGTGAGCAGCGCGACCAGCGCGTGCCCGCCCTCGTGCGCGATCGTGACGGTGTTGCGGGCGATCCGCCAGGTGGGGCCGTGGAGCACGGCGCCGAGCGCCACGAGGCCGACGAGGCCGACCAGCCAGAGCGGCGGGTCCGGTTGCGACCCCGTCAACCGGTCCCACATGTCGCCGATGCTCACGTCTTCCACGTCCACCTCGGAGTTCCTCGTCGCGATGCCCAACCTTAGGACGCTCCGGACGATGTCCGCGTTCGGTTCGTGACGGATCGGGGTTGATGTTGGGGATCGCCCCGTCTCCGGCCTGTATTGCCGTTAGGGTGCCGTCCCGTCGGCAGGGACGGGGGTCCAGGGGCGGATGACCGAGAACACGGGGATGGACGCGGACGCGGTGGCCGGGCGGTTCGCCCGGCTGTTCGGCGCGCTCGCGGGCAACGTCGAGCGGGTCGTGCACGGCAAGCGGGACCGGATCGAGCTGGCGCTGATCTGCCTGCTCGCCGAGGGGCACCTGCTCGTCGAGGACGTCCCGGGCGTCGGCAAGACCACCCTCGCGCGGGCGATGGCGGCGTCCGTCGAGGCGAAGTGGACGCGGATCCAGTTCACCCCCGACCTGCTGCCCGGCGACATCACCGGCGTCTCGGTGTTCCACCAGGGGACCGGCGCGTTCGAGTTCCACCCCGGCCCGATCTTCGCCAACCTCGCGGTCGCCGACGAGATCAACCGGGGCTCGCCGAAGACGCAGTCGGCGCTGCTGGAGGTCATGGAGGAGCGCCGGGTCACGGTGGACGGCGTCCCGCACCCGGTGCCGCGCCCGTTCATGGTCATCGCCACCCAGAACCCGGTGGACATGGACGGCACGTACCCGCTGCCGGAGGCGCAGCTCGACCGGTTCCTGATGCGGATCTCGATGGGCTACCCCGACCACCGCGCCGAGGTGGCGCTGCTCGCGGGCGCGCCCGCCGCCGCCGCGCTCGACCGGCTGCCGCCCGTGCTGGGCGGCGAGGACCTCGCCCGCGCCATCGAGTTCGCGCAGCGGCTGCACGTCGCGGCGCCGCTGCACGACTACCTGGTGCGGGTCGTCGCCGCCACCCGCGACCATCCCGACCTGCGGCTCGGCGCGAGCCCCCGGGCCGGGCTGGCGCTGCTGCGCGCCGCGCGGGTGCGGGCGGCGGCGGCCGGCCGGTCCTACCTCGTCCCCGAGGACGTGAAGGCGCTCGCCGTGCCGGTCATCGCGCACCGGCTGCTCGTGACGCCGGACGCGGAGCTGCGCGGGCGGACCGGCGCCGACGTGGTCGGCGAGGTGCTGCAGAAGGTGCCCACGCCGCAGGCCGCCGGGGTCTAGCGGTGCTGACGCCGCTCGGGCGGGGCACGGCGGCGGCCGCGGTGCCCCTGTACGCGGCCGGCTGGTGGCTCGGCTACCCCGAGCCCGCCGCGCTCGCCGCCGCCGGGCTCGCGGCGGTCGCGGGCGCGCTGCTGTGGACGCTGCCGAGGCCGCGGCTGGACGTCCGCCGCGAGATCGCCCCGGCGAAGGTGGCGCGCGGCGAGCCCGCCGTCGGCGTCCTGCACGTGACCAACCGGGGCCGCGGGGTCCGCGGGCTCAGCGCGCAGGACGCCGCCGGATCCGCCGAGGTCGCGGTCGCGATCCCGCGGCTGCGCGCGGGCGGCGGCCGCACGGTGACCTACCGGCTGCCGACCGCGCGGCGCGGCGAGATCACGGTCGGGCCGCTGCGGCTGGTCCGGGCCGACCCGCTGCGGCTGGCCCGCCGGGTGCGGGAGTACGGGGAGCCCCGGGTCCTGCTCGTCCGGCCCCGGACGGTGCCGCTGCCGGTGCTGCCGTCCGGCCGCGCCCACCACCTGGAGGGGCCGACGAGCGACCGGTCCCCGGCGGGCACGGCGACGTTCCATGCGCTGCGCGAGTACATGGCCGGCGACGAGATGCGCCACATCCACTGGAAGTCCTCGGCCCGCACCGGGACCCTGATGGTGCGCCGGCTGGTGGACGCGAGCCTGCCGACCACGACGGTCGTGCTGGAGACCCGGTCGGCGGCGTGGCCGGAGCCCGACGACTTCGAGCTCGCGGTGGACGCGGCGGCGTCCGTCGCCGCCGGGGCGGCCTCCGCGGGGTTCCCCGTCCGGATCCTGACCGGCGGCGGCCCGCTCGCCGCCACCCGCGGCGGTCCCGGCGACCTGGAGGTCCTGCTCGACGCCCTCACCACCGTCCGGACGGACGAGGACGGGCGGCCCGCGGCCGACGCGGTGCGCGGGGTGCGCGCGGGCGGCTCCCTCGTCGTCGTCACGACCGGCGGCGCCGAGCTGGGCCGGATCGCGTCGGTGCGGTCCCGGTTCGACCGGGTCGTGGTGCTGCGCGTCCGCCCGGCCGGGCCCGCGCCCGCGCCGCCCGGCGTCCACCCGGTCGACGTGACCGGCCTGGACGGGCTGGCGGAGTCGTGGCGGCGGCTGGGGAGCGGCCGGTGACCCGGTACCTGTCGCTCGCGGTGACGGCGTGCCTGGCGGCCGTCGCGGGCCTGGCGTTCCAGCGCGTGTTCGGGCTCGGGCCGGTCGTCCCGGTCGCCGCCGTCGCGGCCACCGTCCCGACCGTGCTGTGCGGGCTGCTGTCGGGCCCGCGCAAGAAGGGCCCGTGGCCGCTGTGGATCTCGCTCGTGCTCAGCGTGCCCGCCTGGGGCGCGACGGTGTCGCTGACCGTCCTGCGCCCCGCCCTGAGCGACGGGACGCTGCCGCAGACCCTCCGCGAGGGCGTGCTCAGCTCGTGGAAGGCGATCCTGACCACGCTGCTGCCCGCGCCCGCCGAGCCGGAACTGCTCGTCCTGGTCAGCGTGGCGGTGTGGCTCGCGGCGTTCGGGTCCGCCGAGCTGGCGCTGCGGACCTCGACCCGCGCCGTCCCGGCGCTCCCGGCGCTCGGCGCGTGGGCGGTGGCGCTGCCGCTCGGCGCGGGCGGCGCCGGCTCGAACCTGCCGCTCGCCGCCGCGACCGCCGTGCTCGTCGCCGTGCTCGTCCTCGTCCGCGCGGACGGCCCCGGCGCGGGCGCCGCCTGGCGGCCGCTCGCCGCGGGGGCGCCGGTCGCCGCCGCGCTCGGCGCGCTGGCCTTCGCCGCCGGGCCGCTCGTCCCGGTCAGCGCCACCCCTTACGACCCGCGCGAGCAGGTGCAGGCGCCGCCGCCCCGGCTGCGCGACGGCGTCAGCCCCCTCGACCGCGTCGGCGGCTGGCTGCTGGCCCCCGGCCAGGCCATGTTCACCGTCCAGTCGGACCGGACGGAGACCGAGCGGCTCGCCGTGCTGGACCGGTTCGACGGCGTCACCTGGTCGTCCGCGGCCCGGTTCGTCCCGACCGGGAGCCGCGTCCCGGCCGGGCCGGAGCCCGGCGAGAAGCACGAGGTCGCGCAGCGCATCACGATCCAGGACCTGCCCGGCGTGTGGGTGCCCGCGCCCGACCGGCCCCGGCGGGTGGACGGGCTGCCCGTCGTCGCCGACCCCGCCAGCGGCGCCCTCGCCGCCGACCGGCCGCTGCGCCCCGGCCAGACCTACCGCGTCGAGGCCGCCGTCCCCGAGTGGACGGCCGCCGACCTGGCCCGCGCGGGCGTCGCGGCCGACGCGGAGGCGGACGCCGCGCGGGAGCTGCCGTGGGGGCCGGGCGCGAAGAAGCCGCCCGTGCAGATCGCCGAGTTCCGCCGGTTCGCGCAGGCCGCGACCCGCGGCGCGGCGACGCCGCTGCAGAAGGCCGCGCAGCTCGCCGAGTACCTCAAGGTCTTCGCCAGGTACGACGTGACCGCGCCGCCGGGCCACTCCTACCGGCAGATCGACTACTTCCTCGCCGAGGGCAGGCGCGGTACGCCCGAGCACTTCGCCACCGCCTACGCCCTGCTCGCCCGGACGATCGGGCTCCCGTCCCGCGTCGTCGTGGGGTTCGAGGGCGGGAAACGCGAGGGCGGCACGGTCCTGGTCCGCTCCGGCGACGTCATGGTCTGGCCGGAGGTCAAGTTCGACCGGCTCGGCTGGGTCCGCTTCAACCCGCTCCCCGACAGCGGACGCCCGTCCAAGAAGAGCGAGGGCGTCGCGGCGGGGGAGACCGAGCAGAAGCTGGAGCAGGCCCAGAAGAACGCGGCCGCCCAGCAGAACGACCCTGGCCTGACCAAGACGACGCAGAAGCAACAGGCGGGCCCGGCCGCCGCCGAAGAGGCGCCCACGCCATGGTGGGTGTTCGCCTTGATCGCGGTGGGCGCCGCCGTCATCGGCTACCTGTGCGCCGTCCTGATCGCCCCTGCCCTGCGCAAGCGCCGCCGCCGCACGGGACCGCCCGCCGCGCGCATCACCGGGGCCTGGCACCAGGCGCTCGACCACCTCGCCGACGCCGGGCTGTCCACGGTGCGGACGCTGACCGCGCACGAGGTCGCGCGCTTCGGCGCGTCCGCCGTGGGGGAGGAGGCGGGCGGGCACCTGCGGCCCCTCGCCGACCTGGTCAACCACAGCCGGTTCGCCCCGTCCGGCCCCGACGCGCGCGCGGCCGACCGGGCGTGGCACCACACCGACGCGCTGGGCCGCCTGGTGACCGCCAAGGCCGGGCGCCTCCGCCGGTTCCGCCGCCGGCTGCGCCCCGGCTCGCTGCGGGACCGCCGGGCGGTCACGCCGGCGGCACGCTGACCCCGATCTCCCCGCCCAGCACCGCGCCCGCCTCCAGCTCCAGGTCGTCCCCGCTCCAGAACCGGCCCGGGTCGAACCAGTTCGGGCGGCGGCCCTTCGGCAGCAGCCCCATCGCCTGGTAGGTCACCGCGACGATCTCCGCACAGAACGCCGTCTCCAGATCCATCTCCCGCTCCGCCGGCCGCCGGATGGGCACGCGCCCCCGCAGCCAGCGCGTCGCGAGCTTCGACGTCGAGGGGAACGGGGTGCCGTCCAGCCGCGCCACCGCGCGCAGCGCCGCGTCCTCCATCGCGCGGGTCGGCGGCGGCTCCAGCTGCCGCAGCCACGCCCGCTGCCCGTACCGGTTCCCCCACGCCAGGACGGCCTCGCGCAGGTCGTGCAGCTGCGCGCCGCGGTGGTGCCCGCCCGTCCACATGTCGCGCAGCGAGCGGCCCAGCTCGGCGTGCCACATCAGCGGCGGCAGGTCGTCCAGGACCAGCGCCATCCCGACATGGTTCACGGGGCTGTTCGTGGTCATCTGGATCGCGCGGTCGGCGACCGTCCGGCCGCGGAACAGCCACACGTCACCGGTGCGGGTCAGGTCGACGGCCTCGTCCAGGGAGATGCTGGTGCCCGGCATGGTCGCTACCGTAGCCGCATGCGACTGTGGAAGAGCCGGGCCCTGTGGAAGGCGCTCGGCGTCGCCGGGTTCGTCGGCGTCGCCGCGACCGGCGCGGTGATCGTGCGCTCGGAGCGGCGCCGCCGCGCCTACACGCCCGAGGAGATCCGGAGCCGGCTGCACGACCGGATCGCCGAGGAGACCGGGGAGCGGCCGTGACGCCGCGCGCCGTCCGCGCACCCGGCCCCGACGACCTGGACCGCGCCTGGCGCGCCGTGTCCGCCGTGCTCGACCCGACGCCGCTCGTCCCGGCGCCCGGCCTGGCGCCCGGCGCGCTGCTGAAGCTGGAGACGTGCCAGCCGACCGGCTCGTTCAAGGTGCGCGGCGCCCTCGCCGCCGTCGCGGCGCTGCCGGACGGCGTGCCCGCCGTGACGGCCAGCGCGGGCAACCACGGCCTCGGCATGGGCCACGCCGCCGCGCGGGCCGGCGCCGACGTGACCGTGGTCGTGTCGACGCGGGCGTCCCGGGTCAAGGTCGAGAAGATCGCCGCGTTCCCGGTGCGGCTCGTCGAGCACGGCCTGACCTACGACGAGGCCGAGGCGCACGCGGTCACCCTGCCGGGACGGTTCGTCTCGCCCTACAACGACCCCGACGTGATCGCCGGGCAGGGCACGATCGGCCGCGAACTCGACGCGCAGGCGGACGGGCCGCTCACCGTCGTCGCGCCGGTCGGCGGCGGCGGGCTCCTCGCCGGCCTGTGCCTGTGGGCCCGCGAGCGCGAGGACGTCCGGGTCGTCGGCGTCGAGTCGGCGGTCTCGCGCGGCGTGTCCGCGTCGGTGGCGGCCGGGCGGACCGTCGAGGTGCCCGTCGGTGAGACGTTCGCCGACGGGCTGCCCGGCAACCTCGAACCCGGCTGCGTCACCCCCGCGGTCATCGGGGACACCGCCGCGCTGACCGCGGTCACCGATGACCAGATCCGGACGGCGCTGCGCTGGCTCTTCCGCGAGCACGGCCTCGTCGCCGAGGGCGCCGGCGCGGCGGGCGTCGCCGCCGTTCTCGCCGGTGAGGTGCGGGTCGAGGGCCGCCTGGTGGTCGTCGTCTCCGGGCGCAACATCACCGTCCCCACCTACATCGAAGCGATCCGCGAAAACTGAGGCATCCGGGAAAACCCGGGCGGACACGCTCCGGGCCCACTACGGTTCCGTCCGAAACGGGGCAGGTGAACGGGTGTGCGTGTGCGTGTGCGTGTGTTCGGGGTCGATCGGCTGACGGGGCAGATCGCGGTGGGGCTGGTCGGGGTGCTCGTCATCGCGGCGGCCGTCTACGGGGTGGGCGTCGCCAGTGCCAAGTACCGGCTCGCCGACGTCGGCGCCTGGCTGACCGCCCGCACCAAGGGCGTGGTCGTTCACGTCAACGGCCCGGCCGGCAAGGTCGACGGCAAGGCGGGCGTCGTCCCGCAGATGCGCGGCCACAACATCAGGATCGTGCAGGACGGCGGCACCGTCCTGATCATCGACGAGGACACCGGCGTCGTCAGCCGGCTGGACCCCTCCCAGCTCGACATCGGCACGAGCCGCCCGCTCGGCAAGGGCATCCAGGTCCTCGCCGGCGCCGGGAAGGCGTACACGGTCGACTCGGTCAAGGGCGTCGTCCAGGAGATCGACCCGGTCGCGCTGACCCCGGTGGGGCAGGCCGCGACGCTGCCGCCCGTCCTCGGGCAGGCGGGCATCGACGCGCGCGGCGCGCTCTGGGTGCCGGTCGCGAAGGACGGGCAGGTCGCGGCGTTCACCGGCGGCCGGCTCCGCCCGCCCGTCCGCGTCGGCGCGGCGGGCAGCGACCTCGCGCTCACCATGGCGGGCGGCGACCCGGTCGTCACCGACTCGACCGCCGGCACCGCCACCGTCGTCAAGCCGTCCGGGGCGAACCTCACGGTGAAGCTGCCCGCGACCGTCCGGCGGGCGGGGCGCGGCGGCGTCCTCGCCCCCGCCGCCACCGACGGCGCCGTCGTCCCGATGCTGGTGCCGGGCGCCGGGTCGCTCGTCACCGTCGACACCGGCACCGGGCGGTACTCCAGCACGCGGCTCGCGATGCCGAAGCACCGGTACCGGCCGCCGCAGATGCTCGGCGCGAAGGTCTACATCCCGGACGAGACCGCCGGAGCGCTGCTGGTCTACGACGCGGCCGAGCACCGCTTCGAGGCGCCCGTCCGGGTCACCGGGCGGCCCGCCAAGCTCGACGTGTTCGTCCGCGACGGGATGCTGTGGGCGAACGACCCGTCCGGCCCGCGCGCCGTCGTGGTCGACGGGCAGGGCGCCCGCAAGGGCGTCGACAAGTACAAGGACCAAGTGCCGGGCGGCCAGAAGCGCCGCGCCATCCCGCTGCCCGGCGACGGGGACGCGCCGCCGCCGCCCTCCCGGCCGCGGACCCCGTCCCGGAGCCCGGAGCCGCCGGGGCCCGGCGAGCCGCCGAGCGCGCCGTCTAACGTCTCCGTGACGCCCGGCGCGGGCACGATGCAGGTCGGGTTCCAGCCGTCGCAGGGCGAGGGCGTCATCGGCTACGTGCTGAAGGACGTCCCGTCCGGGCTGGCCGCGAGCCCGTCCTCGATCCGGCAGGGCGCGGGGCCCTTCACGTTCACCGTGACCGGCGGCGACTGCGGGCGCGAGTACCGGTTCCGCGTCGCCGTCCGCTACCGCGACGCCCGCGGCCGGACCCGCGAGCTGGTGTCGGCGGCGAGCGACCCCGTCCGGCCGTGCGTGACGCCGGGCGCGCCGACCGGCCTCACCGCGCGGGCGTCGACGTCCGGGACGAAGGTGTCGTGGACGCCCCCGCCCGGCGCGGAGAACCTCACCTACCGGCTCGCCTACGACGGCCCGGTGAAGGGCTCGGTCACGGCGGCGGGCACGTCCGCCGTGCTCGGCGACGTGTGGACGAACGGGAACTACACCTTCACCGTCACCGCCGCCAACGACGCCGGCACCGGCGCCCCCGCGACGCTCCGCGTCGGGCTGACCGGCCCGGCCGCCAAGTACCCGGTGGAGCGCAACGGCAACTCCGACGCCTACATCCGGGCGACGCCCGACGGGAAGAACGGCGCGCTCGTCGCCACCATGCACGACAACAACGGCGAGATGGTCATCGTCCACTGCCAGGTGAAGGGCGCGTACTACACGCACCCCAACGCCGCCAGCCTCGCCGGTGACATGTACGCCAAGATCACCTGGAGCGGCAAGACCGGCTACGTCCTCGGCTACCTGGTCAACACGCCTGGCGATTGGAAGAGCTTCGCCGGCCCCGCCGTCTGGAAGTGCGGCTAGCAGCGCAGCGGTGCCACCGGCCGCGCGGCGGGGTCGTCAGCCGCGCGGCGGTGTGACTAGCCGCGCGGCGTCGCCCCGCCCTTCGCCGGGCGCAGGCAGGCGGGGGCCGACCAGGCGACGTCCGGTGCCCGGCCCTGCGTGAGGCGCACCACCGCGCCCACCTTGAAGCAGACGGCCGCCTTCGGCCGCAGCCCCGGCACGGTCGCCGACCGCGACCCGGCCGGGGCCGTCGTCACCGCGTTCGACCCGGCGGGCTGCCGCTGGACGAGCAGCGGCAGCCCCCGCGCGTCGGCCGGCAGCGCCCAGCGCAGCACGGCCGTCCGCCCGGTCTGCCGGACGGTGAGCTTGCGCGGGCGCAGCGCCGCGAGATCCTCGGCGGTCACGGGCCCGTGCTGCGCCTGCGGGGTGGTCTGGGACGGCTGCGGGGCGGCGCCCTGCTGCCCGCCCTGCTTCCCCTCTCCCGAGTCTCCGCCGCGGTTCGCCAGCGCGAGCGCGCCGACGCCGAGCGCGAGCCCGCCGACGAGCGCGACGCCGGCCGCGACCATCAGCCCGCGGCGCGGCCCGTCGTGCGGCCGCTCGGGCAGCGGCGGGGGCGGGCCCGCCGGGCCCGGGTGCGGGGTGGTCGGGCCGGTGTGCGCCGCCGTCGGGCCGGTGTGGTGCGGGGTGGTCGGGCCCGTCTTGCCGAGGCCGCGCGCGTGCGGGTCGCTCGCCGTGGGGGCCCACTCGGGCACGAGCGGCGGCCCGGGCAGCCCCGGACCGGGGGAGGGCTGCGCGCCGGCGCCGCCGATGGCCACGTCCGTGACCGGCAGGCCCAGCTCGGCCTGCACGCGCTGGAGCGCCCGCGCGAACTCCACGGCGGTCGCGAAGCGCTGCTCGGGCGTCTTCGCCATCGCGTGCCCGATGACCTCCGCGACCTGCGGCGGGACGTCCGCCCGGGGGATCGGCGGGGGCGGCTCGTGCAGGATCCGCAGCATCAGCGGCGCGATGCCCTCACCTGGCGGGCCCTTGAACGCCGGCCGCCCCGCGAGCAGCTGGTAGAGGGTCGAGCCGAGCGAGTAGACGTCGGCGCCGACGCCGGGCTGCCGGCCCTCCAGCACCTCGGGCGCGGCGTGGTTCGGGGTGAACGCCTGGGTGTGCGTGGCGTCGAAGGAGTCGACCAGGCGGGCGATGCCGAAGTCGGCGAGCGCCGGCTCCCCGTACCGCGACAGCAGCACGTTCTGCGGCTTGACGTCCCGGTGCAGGACGTCGGTCTCGTGGGTGGCGGCGAGCGCGCCCGCCATCTTCACCCCGATCCGCAGCACGTCCGCGACCGGCAGCGGCCCCTCCGCGGCGAGCCGGTCGGTGAGCGCGCCGTGCTCGAAGTACTCCATCGCGATGTACGGCCGGCCGGCGCGGGTGGTGCCGGTGTCCAGCACGGTCACGATGTTCGGATGCCCGGACAGCCGCCCGGTGATCTTGCATTCGCGCTGGAAGCGCCGCATCGCCGCGGCGTCCACCGCGCCGACCGACAGCACCTTCAGCGCGACCGTCCGGTCGAGGCGCTCCTGGTGCGCGCGGTACACGACGCTGAAGCCGCCCTCGCCGACCTGCTCCAGCACCCGGTAGCCCGGGACGTCCTCCGTCATGGATCCGGGAATCCCTCTCCGTCGCTCGTCTCGTCCCGGACGCGGCGGGGGCGCGCGGGTCCGGCGCCGTACGGCGCGGGACGGTACCCGGGGAGGGCAACAGCGTAGTGCCTTCCGCCCCGGCGCGCGCCACATACGGAAATGAGATGACATTTCTTTTCGGCCGGTTAATCGTTGTCCCAATTCCGTGCCGTCCGCCGCCCGCAGCGCTCTAACCTCGGATTTCCGCGACGAAGGAACGGCCCAGAGGGAGTGGCCCGCCGTGACGGAAGATGTCATGACGAATGCCCGGACGGAAACGCCGCCGGCCAAATCGGCGTACCCGGACCTTGTCCGGATGGCGTATTTCGTTCTGCCGGGCAAGGGCAAGCGCGTGTACCGGCTGGCGATCGCCCGCCGGATCGTGGACGGCACCGCGCGCGGCGCGCGGGACCGGTCCCCCGCCGGGCTCGCCCGGCGCCGCACCCGCGTGCTGCGCCGCGCGCTGCACCCCTCCCGCCGCCTCCAGATCGGCCTCGGCCCCTGGCTGCGCGCGCTGCCCGCGCGGCTGCCCGACCCGGCGCTGACCGCGGCGCTGTCCCGGCTCGCGCCGCACGTCCGCGCCGCCTACGTGCTCCGGTACGTCGAGGGGCTGCCCCGGTACGAGATCCGCGACCAGCTGATCGAGCTCGGGGTGCGCGACCCCTGGTCGGCGATCCGCGCCGCCGAGGCCGTCCGGGTGCCCGCGCCGCGCGGCGCCGACCGGTTCGACGCGGAGGCGCTGCGGCCCGTCCGCACCCGGTCGGTGCTGCCGCTCGCGACCGCCGCGATCCTCACCGCCGGGCTCGTCGGCGCGCTGGTCGCCACCGAGCGCGACGACTCCGGGGCGACGTCCGCCCGGGCGCCCCGGCTCGTCGCGGCCGCCCCCGACGCCTGGACGCGCGGCGCCCGCACCCTCGACGCCTGGCCCGCCCGCGGCGACCTCGCCGGCGACCGGGCCTTCACCCTGCGCGCCGCCGCCGCGTGGGCGAGCGCCCCCGGCGACCGCCGCGCCGCGGGCGGCACCGCCCAGCTCCTCTACGCGGGCCGCCTCGACGGCGCGCCCGTCGCCGTCATGCGGCGCGGCGACCGGCTGGCCCGCTACGGTCCCGGCGGGCTGGAGGTCACCGCCGCGGGCACCGGCCCGTCCGCCCCGATCGCCCTCGGCGGCGGCCGCTACCTGCTCGCCCCGTGGGAGCCGCGGCCCGAGACCCTCGGCGGGGACGCGCTGCCCGTGTCCGGCGGCGTGACCGCGCCGGTCCGCGCGCGCTCCGACTGCGGGCGGGGCCCGCTGTTCCACCTCGGCTCCCGCACGGTCGGCGACCTCGGCGGCCCGCGCGCCGCCGACCTCGGCTACCACACGCCGTCCTGGCGGCCGGGCGGCGCCGACCGCCCGGCCCGCCTCGGGAAGGGCGCCCGCGCCACCTGGGACCGGGTGGCCTGCGCGACGCCCCGCCCGGCGCGGCCGGTGGCGGCGGCGACGGCGCACGACTTCTGGTCCGGCCGGCTGCCGCACGGCGGCCCGTCCGCCGACTGGATCTGCGCCCGGCTGGACTACGCGGCGGGCGGCGCCACCGCGCAGGCGGTGCTGCTCGGCGCGGACGACCGCCCCACCGGCGCCTGCGACCCCGCCCGACCGGTCAGCGGGACCTGGTGGCGGGCGCCGTCCGACCGCTGGTACTACGTGGCGGCGGCGGGGCGCGGCCTCGTCCCGCACGCGGGCGGCGTCGGCCGCTCGACGACGCGCAAGGGCCTGCTCGTCGCCACCGGCACGCCGCGCACACCGGTCGCCCTGACCGCCCGCTGAGCCCGCGTCAGCGGCCGCTTACCTCGATGGTGCACACTGGGGGGATACCGAACACGATTCAGGGAGTCGCAGATGGGCAAGGGGCCGCTGTCCGGGGTACGGGTGATCGAGCTGGCCGGGATCGGGCCCGGGCCGTTCGCGGCGATGCTGCTGGCCGACCTCGGCGCCGACGTGATCCGGGTGGACCGGGCCTCCGCCGTCCGCCCGGGCGAGGCGACCGGCGGCACCGACTTCAGCAACCGCGGCAAGCGGTCCATCGCCATCGACCTGAAGAGCGAGCGCGGCCGGGAGGTCGTGCTGCGGCTGGTCGAGAAGTCCGACGTGCTGCTCGAAGGGTTCCGCCCCGGCGTCACCGAGCGCCTCGGCATCGGCCCGGACGACTGCCTCGCCCGCAACCCCAAGCTCGTCTACGGCCGCATGACCGGCTGGGGGCAGGAGGGGCCGCTGTCCCACACCGCCGGCCATGACGTCGGCTACATCGCGGTGACCGGCGCCCTGCACGCCATCGGCCGCGCCGGCGGGCCGCCGCAGGTCCCGATGAACCTGCTCGGCGACTTCGCCGGCGGCAGCATGTACCTGATCGTCGGCGTCCTGTCCGCGCTGCTGGAGTCGCGGGCGAGCGGCAAGGGCCAGGTCGTGGACGCCGCCATCGTGGACGGCACCGCGCACCTGTCCACGTTCATCCACGGCTTCCTCGCGGGCGGCCTCTGGGAGGACCGGCGCGGCGTCAACATGCTCGACACCGGCGCCCCCTGGTACGACGTCTACGAGACCTCCGACGGGCGGCACATGGCCGTCGGCGCCATCGAGCCGCAGTTCTACGCCGAGTTCCTCCGCCTGCTCGGCCTCGACGGCGAGGACCTGCCGCACCAGCACGACCGGGACGGCTGGCCCGCCCTGCGCGACCGCTTCGCCGCCGTCTTCCGCACCCGGACCCGGGACGAGTGGACGGAGGTCTTCGTCCCCAGCGACGCGTGCGTGGCCCCCGTCCTGTCCATGAACGAGGCCGCCGAGCACCCCTACAACACGGCCCGCGACGTCTTCCCCGAGATGGCCGGGCACCGCCAGCCCGCCCCCGCGCCCCGCTTCTCCCGCACTCCCGGCGCGACCGACGGCGTCCCGGCCCTGCCCGGCGGCCAGACCCGCGCCGTGCTGGACGACCTCGGCTTCGACGACGCCGACACCCTCCTGAAGGAGGGCGCCGTCGTCCAGTCCTGACCTCCGGGCCCGGTGGCCGCGCCCCGGCGGGCGCGGCCACCGGCTCCCGTCAGGGCGCGTCGGCGCGCCGCTCCTGGCGGGTGCCGCGGCGCAGACCGATGGACATGACCTCGCTCGGTCCGTCCAGTTCGAGGCGGTGCCAGCGCCCGCGCGGCACGATGACCGCGGTGCCGGGGGTCAGCCGCGCCATCTCCTCCTCGCCGCCCGGCTCCTCGGGGCGCAAGTAGATCCGCAGGCCGCCGGACAGGCAGCACACCGCCTCCTCCGCGGCCGGATGCACCTCCCAGTGGTCGGCGTGCACGTCCGCGTCGGTGCGCACGCGGAAGGCCGCGAGCTGCCAGCCGCCGTCGTCGGTCGTCATGCGGGGCTCGCCGGCGCGGACGGCGCCGCCGGGGTGGAACGCGAGGGCGGACTCGAACAGGTCGATCGGATTCATGAGCGTGTTCCTTCCAGTCGGTCTTGCGTGGGTTCGGGTGCGGGCGGCCGCGCCGAGGCCGGAGCGCGGCGGGGGAGCGCCGCCGCGACGGCGGCCGCGACGAGGAACAGGGCGGCGGCGACGGTGAGGCTCAGGGCGTAGCCGTCGTTCAGCGCGGACGCGGTCGCGGCGCCGCCGGTGCGGTGGGCGGCGACGGTGGCGAGGGCCGCCAACCCGACGCAGCCGCCGAGCTGGCGGGAGCTGTTGACCAGGCCCGAGGCCATCCCCGCCTCGCGGGGCGCGACGCCGGTGGTGGCCGCGACGGTGACGGGGGCGAGCACGAGGCCGGTGCCGACGCTGCAGAGCAGGGACGGGCCGAGGACGTCGGTGAGGAACCCGCCGCCCGGGCTGATGAGCGCGAACCAGCCGAGGCCCGCCGCGCCGAGCAGCCCGCCGGGGATCAGCGCCGCGCGCGGGGAGCGGGCCGAGGTGATGCGGGTGGCGGCCACGGTGCCGGCGACCAGCCCGATGGAGAAGGGCAGGAACGCGGCGCCCGTCGCGGCCGCCCCCATCCCGAGCACCTCCTGCAGGTAGAGCGACACGAAGTAGAAGGCGGAGAACTGGCCGGCGGCGGCGAGGAACACGATGACGTTCGCGCCCGCCACCCAGCGGCCGCGCAGCAGGCCGAGGCGGACGAGCGGCGACGCGGACCGGGACTCGGCGAAGGCGAACGCCGCGAGGAGCACGGCCGCCGCCGCGAGGGTGCCGAGCGTCGCCGGGGACGTCCAGCCGAGCGTGTCGGTGCGGACGACGCCGAACACCAGCAGCCCGATGCCGCCGGTCGCGAGCACCGCGCCGAGGACGTCCAGCCGGTCCCGCGCGGCGGTGCCCGCCGCCGCGGGCACGCCCGCCGGGACGAGCGCCAGGGCCGCCGCGACGATGGGCAGGTTGACCAGCATCACCCAGCGCCAGCCCGCGTATTCGGTCAGCAGCCCGCCGGCGAGGACGCCGAGGGCGCCGCCCGCCGCGTTCACCGCGCTCCAGACGCCGAGCGCGCGGACGCGGGCGCGGCCCTCGAAGGTCGTGGTGAGCAGCGCGAGGGCGGCCGGCGCGACCGCCGCGGCGCCGAGGCCCTGCCCGGCGCGGGCGGCGACGAGCTGCCAGGGCGCCTGGGCGAGGCCGCCGGCGAGGGAGCACAGTCCGAAGACGACGAGGCCGGCGGTGAACAGCCGGCGCCGCCCGTACAGGTCGCCGGCCCGGCCGCCGAGCAGCAGGAACCCGCCGAAGGTGAGCGCGTAGACGTGCACGACCCAGGCCAGGCCGACCGGCGCGAAGCCGAGGCCGGCCCGGATCGCGGGCAGTGCGACGTTGACCACCGCCATGTCCAGGGCGACGACGAACTGTGCGACGGACGCGGCCGCGAGCACCACCCCGGGTCGCCCCCGAGTATTTTTGTACATGTAAGAAAAATAGCTTGAGATGCCGCGCCGTGTCGAGCCCGCGATGATGGGGGCATGCCGCGACAGTCCGCCCAGCGGGGCCGGCCGCCCCGCATCTCCCGCGCGGAGATCCTCGACGCCGCCCGCCGGATCGTGGACGAGGAGGGCGTCGGGAAGCTGACGATGCGCCGGCTCGCGGGGGAGGTCGGCAGCACCCCCATGGCGCTGTACCACCACGTCCGCGACAAGGAGGAGCTGCTCCTGCTGCTGCTGGACGACTACGCCGCGCGGACGCTGCGCCGCCCCGCCGTACCGGCCGACCCGCGCGAGCGCGTGGTCGCCATGGCGGCGGCGATCCGCGAGGCGCTCGCGGCCTGCCCGTGGATCGTCGAGGTGCTCACCGCCGACGACCTGATGGCGACGTCGGCGCTGTGGTTCGTGGACCAGATCCTCGCGGGCCTGGGCGAGCTCGGGCTGAGCCCCGAACGGGCCGTCCACGGGTACCGGGCGATCTGGTACTACACCGCCGGCGAGATCATCGTCCGGTCGGCGGCGGCCCGCCGCCGCGCCGGCGACGACCGGCCCACCTACCGCGAGCGCGTCTTCGCCGAGCTGGACGGGGCGGAGCTGCCGCGGCTGGCGGAGGTCGCCGGGCACTGGGGGCCGCTGACCGAGCGGGACACCTACCTCGACGGCCTGCGCGCGCTCGTCGACGGGCTCGCGCGCGGCTGACCGGTCCCGGGCCGCAGGTGGGCCGGGGTGCCCGCCGGGCCGCTTGTGAACCGGCTGACAATTTCTCCCCGATAACCGGAGGACGGGCCACAAGACCGGGCTTTGAGGCGGCCGTACCTTGTGGGAACTCCACCCCGGTCATCACGGCGACGAACGGCCGGGCCCGGTGAAACGCGCCGGGCCGCGGCCCCTTTTCGCCGTGCCCTCATGAGGGAGAAGCACCATGCGTTTCAGACGACTCCGTTCCTGGGCGGTCACGGCCGCGGGGGGGGCCGCCGCCCGCGGCGCGACCGGCATGGTCGCGTTGCGGCAGAAACGCAGGTAGTAGGCGACGAAGGACCACATGCTGCTCTTCGGGTCCGGCGGTTCGTTGGTGGC
>NZ_JBFARO010000115.1:0-24768 GCF_040677125.1 Actinomadura sp. NPDC049382 | reverse complement strand
CCTGCCCGGCCGCGCGAAGGCGCTGGCCAGGCTGGTGACGCTGCGGCGGTTCCTGCGGGCCGCGCCGGTCGCGGCGGCCGCCGTCGCCGGCGTCGCCGTAGGCCGCCTCACCGCCAAGAGGCGCTGACCCCCGCACCGCCGGCAACCGCCCCCTACCGGACGCCCCCGGGCAGGCCCCGGGGGCGTCCGCACGCCCACCCGCTGACACGCGGAGAAACCGCACCGTGACGGCCCGTGGACGGACGCCGACCGGCCCGTGACCAAAACCAGACCTCCCGTTTAGAGAGATCGGTGTGGGTACACCGGGGTCCATGCCGAACCTCAATCCCATACAAAACCCCCAGCAGAGGAGATGACATGACTGGGCCGATCGCCCAGCAGACTTCGGGCAGCAACTACGTCCAGCGCGGCGGATCCAGCAGCAGCCTCGCCGACGTCGTCGACCTGATCCTGGAGAAGGGCCTGGTCATCGACCTGTACGCGCGGGTGTCGCTGGTCGGGATCGAGATCTTGACCATCGACGTGCGGATCGTCGTCGCCAGCGTCGACACCTACCTCCGCTTCGCCGAGGCGGTGAACCGGCTCGACATCGCCCACGACGGCACCTCCCAGGGCCTGCCGCAGTTCGTGGAGGGCATGCAGGAGTCGGGCGCGAAGAAGAAGACCCGCGGCGCCCTGGAAGGCGCGCAGGAGCGGCTGAAGGAGACCTTCGGCGGCGGCGACTCCGACTCCAAGGACTCCGGTGAGGAGCGGCAGCCCGCCCGGCGCCGCTCGTCCCGCAAGAAGGAGGACGAGGACGAATGAGCACGCCGCAACCCCCCGCCGGCGCCGGCGCCCCGCAGTACGTGTACGGAGTGACCCGCGCGGACGCGCGGCTGCCCGACGGCCTCGCCGGCCTGGACGACGCGCCCGTGGCGCTGGTCGGCGACGGCGGCCCCTGCGCCGCGGTCGTCAGCGACCTGCCCACCGGCCGCGCGCTCGGCGAGCGCGCCGACCTGGTCGCCCACCAGCGGGTCCTGAACGCCCTGGTGGAGGCCGGAACCGCGGTCCTGCCGTTCCGGTTCGGCGCCGCGCTGGCCGACCGCGGCGCCGTGGAGAAGGAGCTGCTGGCCGGCAACGCCGACCGCTTCGCCCAGGTCCTGGACGGCCTGGAGGGCCGGGTCGAGCTGCGCCTGAAGGCCACCTACGTCCAGGACGAGGTCCTCGGCGAGATCATCGCGGCCGAACCGGAGATCGCCGAGCTGTCGCGGCGGCTGCGCGAGGTCCCGCCGGACGCCGCCGACGCCGTCTACTACGACCGCATCCGGCTCGGCGAACTGATCGCGCAGGCCATGGAGCGGCGCCGCGGCGGCGACGGGCAGGCCCTGCTGGACCGGGCCGCGCCCGCGGCGGAGGCCTTCGCCCGCAAGACGCCCGCCCGCGAGGAGGACGTCCTGGACGCCTCGTTCCTGGTCCGCGCCGACCGCCGCGAGGCGTTCGAGCGGGCGGTGGAGGAGCTCGGCCGCGAGCACGCCGACCGGATCCGGATCCGGCTGATCGGGCCGCTGCCGCCCTACGACTTCGTCCCGGAGGCGTGACCGCGATGGGACTGTTCACCGGCCTGGTGACGCTGCCGCTCGCGCCCGTGCGGGGCGTGGTGTGGCTGGCCGAGACCCTCACCGAGCAGGCCGAGGCGCAGCTGTACGACCCGGCGCGGATCGCCGCGGAGATGCAGCAGGTCGCCGACGAGGCCGCCGCCGGCGAGATCACCGACGAGGAGGCCGCGGCCCGCGAGGACGAGCTGATCCGCCGGCTCAACGAGGGCCGGGCCCGCGGCTACCGGCCGGGCGGGTGACGGGAGGCCGCGATGCTGTCCGCGTCCGAGGCCGCCAAGCGGGCGGCCGAGCACGTCACCGCGATGACCGGCCGCGCCGCCGAGAGCGTGGTGGGGATCGAGCGCGCCGGGGAGGGCGGCTGGCGCGTCACGGTCGAGGTCGTGGAGACCCGCCGCATCCCCGATTCGGCCGACATCCTCGCGGCCTACGACACCGAGGTGGACGCGGAGGGGGAGCTGGTCGGCTACCGCCGCGCCCGCCGCTACCCCCGCGGACGAGTGGAGAGGGACTGAACGCGACGTGAGCGAGATCTCCTGGACCGGCGCCCGGTCCCCGGCACGGTCGATGGCCGGCGAGCGGACCTCGGCCAACCTGGCGGACCTGCTGGAGCGCATCCTCGACAAGGGGATCGTGATCGTCGGGGACGTGCGGGTGAACCTGCTCGACATCGAGCTGCTGACCATCAAGCTGCGGCTGCTGGTGGCGTCGGTGGACCGGGCCAAGGAGATGGGCATCGACTGGTGGGAGCACGACCCGTCGCTGTCGTCCAAGGCCCGCCGCGACGACGCGGCGGGCGCGGGCGACCGCGACGAGCTGGCCGCGGAGAACCGGCGGCTCCGCGAACGCCTCGCCGCCCTGGAGGCCGGCACCGCCGGCACCGCCGCGGACGGCGCGGACGGCGGCGGCGAGCGCGACGCGGCCCGCCCGGCACCCGGGAAGGAGTCCACATCATGACCGGCACCACCGAAACCGGCACCGAGACCGGCACCGCCACGGCCATGGGCGGGGACAGCGCCGTCTACCTGTACGGGGTGGCGCGGGGCCTGGACCCGGCCGCGCTCGGCGGCGCCGCCGGGGTGGGCGGCGCGCCCGTGCGCGGCGTCGCCGCCGGCGGGCTGACCGCGCTGGTCAGCACCGTCGCGCTCGCCGAGTACGGCGAGGCGGCGCTGCGCGCCAACCTGGAGGACCTGGCGTGGCTGGAGGCCACCGCCCGCGCCCACCACGACGTGGTGGACCGCGCCGCACGCACCGCCCCCACCGCCCCGGTGCGGATCGCCACGATCTACCGCGACGACGGCCGCGTCGCCGAGGTGCTGGCGGCGCAGGGCGAGCGGTTCGCCGAGATCCTCGACCTGGTCTCCGGCCGCGCCGAATGGGGCGTGAAGGCCTACGCCGACCCCGAGGCCTTGCGGGCCGGCACCGACCCCGGTGGGGGGCTCGAGCCCACGGCCGAGCCCCTCACCGGCCCCAACCCCGGCACCGGCGACGCACCGGCCGCCGGCGCGGGCACCGCCTACCTGCAGCGCCGCCAGCGCGAACGCCGCCGCCGCGCCGACGCGGGGCGGCGGGCCGCCGAGCAGGCCGCCGCCGTCCACGCCGAGCTCGCCGACCACGCCGTGGCGTCCCGGCACCACCCGCCGCAGGACCCGCGCCTGTCCGGCCGCGCCGGCACGCAGATCCTCAACGCCGCCTACCTGCTGGACGAGGAGCAGGCGGCGGGGTTCCTGGCGGTGGCGCGCGCGGCGGGGGACCGGCTGCCCGGCATCGAGGTGGAGGTGACGGGGCCCTGGCCGCCGTACTCCTTCATCGAGGCCGCCGCGCCCGCCCGGACGCCGGGGGACGCGTGACGGCCGTCCTGGACCACGGCGCCGACGCGCCGCTGGAGCGGATCGCGCTGGTGGACCTGCTCGACCGGCTGCTGGCCGGCGGCGTCGTCATCGCCGGGGACCTGGTGATCTCCATCGCCGGGGTCGACCTGGTGCAGGTGTCGCTGCGGGCGCTGATCACCACCGTCCGCGACGAGCTGCTGCCCGAGGAGGACCGCCCGTGACCGACCACGCCCCCCACCACGACCACCATGACTCCTACCGGGGCCGGGAGCCGGTGACGGGGGAGGTGTCGGTGCGCGACCCCGCCCCCGGCGACCCGTTCACCGACGACCTCCTCACCGGCCCCGCCACCGGCGGCGGCCCGATGCGGGCGGCGCCCGCCCGGGAGCGGGACCTGCGCGAGCGGTCGTCCCGGACGATGCAGCGGCTGCGGTCCGACCCCGAGACGGTCGAGCGGGACCTGGTCAAGCTCGTCCTCACCCTGGTCGAGCTGATCCGCCAGCTCATGGAGCGGCAGGCGCTGCGCCGCGCCGAGGGCGGCGACCTCACCGACGCGCAGATCGAGGACCTCGGGCTGGCGCTGATGCGGCTGGAGGAGGCCATGACCCGCCTCAAGGACCACTTCGGCCTCGACGACCACGACCTCAACCTCGACCTGGGCCCCCTCGGCCCGCTCCTGCCCGACGACTGACCGCCCGGCCCCCGCCCGGCCCCGCGCGGGGACCGGCGGGGCGTCAGCCCGGGTTCACCGCCGTCGCCTTGAAGAACGTGTAATGGAACGTCCCCTCCGGCCCGGCGGCCCGCAGCAGGTCGGCGACACCGCGGTCCCAGTCGGCGGGCGTGGCCAGCCCCGCCGCGACCGCCTCGTCCCGCACCGACGCCATCATCGCGGTGAACGTGGCGCGCGTGAACGCCTCCGCAAGGCCCGGCCGGTCCCGGTCGGTGTACACCGTGCGGGGACCGGCGCTCACCCCCGCGTACCCGGCCGCCGCCAGCAGCGGACGCAGCCGCCGCCCGATCAGCGCGTCCCCGCCCGCCGCGGCCTGCAGCGCCACCTGGTGCGCGATCACGGCGCGGGCGTGGGCGCTGTCGGGGTGCAGGAACGCCGACCCGTGGTCGCCCTCCACCACCGTCAGCGTCCCGCCCGGCCGCAGCACCCGCCGCAGCCCCGCCAGCGCGCCCCGCGGATCCGGCAGGTGCTCCAGCACGAAGCAGACGAACACGTGGTCGAACACCCCGTCGCCGAACGGCAGGTCGTACAGGTCCGCGCGGCACCACTCCACCCGCGCGCCGGGACGCTCGGCCTCCACCCGGGCGCGGGCCCGCGCCAGCGACGCCGCCGAGACGTCCATCGCGGTCACGTGCGCGCCGGGGGAGCGGGCCACCAGGTGCACCGTCTGCGCGCCGACCCCGCACCCGGCCTCCAGCACGCGGCTGCCCGCCGGATAGGACGTCCCGCCGTGCAGCAGCTCGGCGAGCGCGTCGGCCTGGTCGCCGAGCCGCCGCGCCTCCCGGACCGAATACCCGTGCACGTAACCGGCCGCCGCCCCCGCGCCGCCCCCGGCCGCCATCGTCATCGTCTCCATGGGACCCACCCTGGGGCCACAATGGTCCGGTGCACAGGTCCAATCGCGACGAAACCGACCGGGCCATAACCCGCGGGTCGGACTTCCTGCAGCTCGACCCCGCCGACGCCCCGCCCAGCGGCCTGGCGGACTGGCTCGCCCGGCGGCTCCGCGACGCCATCGCCGACGGCCGCCTGCCCGTCGGCGCCCGCCTCCCGCCCACCCGCACCCTCGCCGCCGACCTGCGCGTCTCCCGCGGCGTCGTCACCGACGCCTACCAGCGCCTCACCGACGAAGGCCACCTCGCCGGACGCGGCCGCGCCGGCACCGTCGTCGTCGCCGCACCCCTCACCCCGCCCCCGGCACCCGCCGCCCCGCCCACCACCGCGCCCCGCCCCGACCCGTTCCACGGCGCGCCCGGCGCCGACGCCTTCGACGCCCTGCGCGCCGCACCCGCCCGCATCGACCTCACCCCCGGCGTCCCCGACCTGTCGGCCTTCCCCCGCGCCGCCTGGCAGCGCGCCGAACGCACCGTCCTGCGCGACCTGCCCGCCGCCGCCCTCGGCTACGGCGACCCCCGCGGCACCCCCGCCCTGCGCACCGCCGTCGCCGACTGGCTCGCCCGCAACCGCGGCATCCGCGCCGACCCCGCCGCCATCGTCATCACCGCGGGCACCGCCCAGGCCCTCGGCCTCATCGCCCGCGCCCTCACCGCCGCCGGCACCCGCACCGTCGCCGTCGAGGACCCCGGCTCCCTCGGCGCCCGCCAGCACCTGCGGCACGGCGCCATCGCCACCCCGCCCGTCCCCGTCGACGCCGACGGCGTCCGCGTCGACCGCCTGCGCGCCACCGCCGCGCCCGCCGTCCTGCTCACCCCCGCCCACCAGTTCCCGACCGGCGCCGTCCTGTCCGGGCCCCGCCGCCGCGACCTGCTGGCCTGGGCCGCCGCCGGCGGACTGATCATCGAGGACGACTACGACGCCGAGCACCGCTACGACCGCCCGCCCGTCCCCGCCCTGCGCTCCCTGCTCACCGACCGCGTCTTCTACGCCGGCAGCGTCTCCAAACTCCTGGCCCCCGCCCTGCGCACCGGCTGGCTCCTGCCGCCCCCCGCCTTCCTGGACGCCGTCATCGCCGAGAAGCGCTTCGCCGACCTCGGCAACGCCGCCCTGCCCCAGCTCGTCCTCGCCGAACTCATGGCCACCGGCGCCATGGAACGCGCCCTGCGGCCGCTGCGGACCCGCCACCGCCGCCGCCGCGACACCATGATCGACGCGATCCGCGCGCACCTGCCCGGCGCCGCCGTCCACGGCGCCGCCGCCGGCCTGCACCTCACCATCACCCTGCACCCCCGCACCGACGACACCGCCCTGGCCGCGGCCGCCCTCCGCGAAGGAGTCAAGGTCCAGCCGCTGTCCTGGCACGCCCAGCGCCCCGGCCCGCCCGGACTCGTCCTCGGCTACGCCGCCGCCACCGCCACCGACATCACCGACGGCATCGCCGCCCTCGGCCGCGCCCTCAAAACCCTCACCTGAACACCCTGCCCGACCACCAGGGGCGAAGGCCGTCACGCCGCCAGCAGCTCCGCCTCCCACAGATCCCGGTAAGCACCCGGCACCGCCACCAGCTCCGCATGCCGGCCCCGCTGCACCACCCGCCCCCGGTCCATCACCACCACCTCGTCCGCCGAACCCAGCGCCGCCAGACGATGCGTCACCAGCAGCAGCGTCCCCCCGCCCGGCGCCTCCAGCAGATCCCGCGTCAACGCGTCCGCCGCCACCGGATCCAGCGCCTCGGCCGGCTCGTCCAGCACCAGCACCGGCGGATCGGCCAGCAGCGCCCGCGCCAGCAGCAGCCGCTGCCGCTGCCCGCCCGACAGGCCCCGCCCGCCCGCGCCCACCACCGTGTCCCACCCCTCCGGCAGCGCCTCCACCACCTCGGTGAACCGCGCCCGCGCCGCCGCCGCCGCGAGCTCGGCCTCACCCGCGTCCGGACGCGCCAAAAGCAGGTTCGCCCGCACCGTCCCGGCGAACACGTGCGCGTCCTGCACCAGCCCCCGCACCGCCGCCCGCACGTCCCCGGGCGCGTACCGGGCCACCGCCCGGCCGCCCAGCAGCACCGCCCCCGACACCGCCGCGACCTCACCCGACACCGCCGCCAGCAGCGTGCTCTTGCCCGCCCCGCTCGCCCCCACGACCGCGACCCGCCGGCCCCGCCCCACCCGCAGATCCACCCCGTCCAACGCCACACGCCCGCCATAGCGGACCCGCACCCCCAGCAGCTGCACCTCCAGCGGCCCCCGCGGCACCGCCACCGGACACGACACCGCCAGCTCCGCCGGAGCCGCCAGCACCGCACCCACCCGCCGCACCCCCGGCCACACCTCCCGCAGCCGCTGCGCCGCACCCGCCAGCGGCAGCACCGACTCCACCGCCACCAGCGCCGTCAACGCCAGCACCGCCGCACCCACCTCGTCCACGCCCGCACGCAACCCCGCCCACACCGCCGCAGCCACCACCGCGCCCTGCACCGCGAAACCCGCCGCGGCCACCACCGCCGCCACCCGCGCACCCGACCGCTCCGCACGCTCCAGCCGCCCCGCCGCGTCCCGCGCCCGCGCCGCGAACCGGTCCGACGCACCGAACACCGCCAGATCCGCCGCCCCCTCCAGCACGTCCAGCGACGCCACCGCCAACGCCTCACGCCCCGCCGCGGCCCGCGCCGCCGCCCGGCCGCCCGCCACCGCAGCCGCCACCGGCAGCACCACACCCGCCACCAGCACACCCGCCGCCACCACCAGCCCCGCCCGCACGTCCACCGCCGCGCACACCGCCACACCCGCGCCACCGCACACCACCGCCGCGAACGCCGGCAGCACGCACCGCAGCAGCAGATCCTGCACGGCGTCCACATCCGACACCATCCGCGTCAGCGCATCACCGTCCCGCACCCGGCCCCGCACCGTCGCGGACGACGCCGCCAACGCGTCGAACACCCGCCCCCGCAACTCCGCCAGCGCCCGCAGCGCCGCGTCATGCCCCGCCAGCCGCTCCACATACCGCAGCGCCCCCTTCGCCAACGCGAACCCCCGCACCGCCACGATCGCCAGCGACAGCGCCGCCAGCTCCGGCCGCTGCGCCGCCCGCGCGATCAGCCATGCCGCCGCCGCGATCAGCCCCAGCCCGCACAGCTCCGCCGCCGCACCCGCCAGCCCCGCCGCCACCAGCCGCACCGCATGCGGGCGCACCGCACCCCACACGCCCCGCAGCCCGCCCGACCCGTTCACGCCGCCTCCTTCTCCCGCGCCGCCGCGACACGGCCGCCCTCCAGCCGCACCACCCGGTCCACAAGCCCCAGCAGCGCCGGACGATGCGCCACCACCACCGCCGTCCGCCCCGCCAGCAACCGGCCCGCCGCCTCCACCAGCACCCGCTCACTGTGCAGATCCAGCCGCGCCGTCGGCTCGTCCAGCAGCATCACCGGCCCACCCGACAAGAACGCCCGCGCCACCGCCAGCCGCTGCCGCTGACCCGCCGACACCCCAGCACCGCCCTCACCCAGCACCGTCGCGAACCCCTCCGGCAACTCCTCCACGAAATCCGCGGCCGCAGCCCGCGCCGCCGCCCGCACCTCCGCGTCCCCGGCCCCCGGATCACCCAACCGGATGTTGTCAGCCACCGACGCCGCGAACAGATGCGGACGCTGCGGCACCCACCCCAGCCGCGCCCGCCACGCCGCCGCGTCCAACTCCGCCAGATCCACCCCGTCCACCAGCACCCGCCCCGACTCCGGAACCACCAGCCCCGCCACCACCAGCAGCAGCGTCGACTTGCCCGCACCCGACGGACCCGTCACCGCCACCCGCTCACCCGCCGCGACCCGCAACGACACCCGGTCCAGCGCCGGCTCCGCCGACCCCGGATACCGCACCGTCACCTCCTCCAGCACGATCTCCGGCACCCCGCCCCCCGGAACCACCCGCCCCGGCGCCGGGGGAGCGGGCACATCCAGCGCCCCGAACACCGCCTCCGCCGCCGCAACCCCCTCCGCACTCGCGTGGAAACGCTGCCCCAGACCCCGCAACGGCGCATACACCTCCGGCGTCAGCACCAGCACCAGCAGCCCCGACGCCAGCACCATCCGCCCGTCCAGCAGACGCAACCCCACCGGCACCGCCACCAGCGCCACCGACAGCGCACACACCAGCTCCAGCACCAGCGACGACAAGAACGCCACCCGCAGCGCCCGCACCGTCGCCCGCCGATGCTCACCCGCCAGCTCCCGCACCACCACCGACTGATGCCCCGTCCGGCCGAACGCCCGCAACGTCCCCAAACCCGCAAGCACATCCCGGAAATGCCCGCCCAACCGGTGCAGCAGCCCCCACTGCCGGCCCGTCAGCGCCGCCGTCCGCATCCCCACCAGCGCCCCGAACACCGGAACCAGCGGCAACGTCACCGCCACCACCAGCGCCGACGCCCAATCCACCGTGAACAGCCGCACCAGCACCAGCAGCGGCACCGCACACGCCGCCAGCAACTGCGGCACATACCCGGTGAAGAACGGATCCACCGCGTCCAAACCCCGCGTCAGCAGCGTCACCCGCGACCCCGCGTCACCCGCCGGGACACCCAGCAGCCCCGCCCGCAGCCCCCGCTTCACCCGCGCCGCCGCCCGGCCCGCCACCAGCGTCACCGCCCACGCCAGCACCGCCCGCACCGCCACCGCACCCGCCAGCCACGGCAGCGGACCCGCATCCAGCCCCGCCACCGCCCGCACCAGCAGCTCCGCCTGCACCACCAGCAGGACGCCCTGCCCCACCGCCAGCACACCCAGCCCCGCCACCACCCGCCGGGGCAGCAACCCCAGCAGACGCCGCTCGACCGCCTTCACCGCCCGCCACCGCCTACAGGTACGACGGGGCCTCGACCCGCCCCCGGAACGTCCACCACACCAACGCCTGCGACCCCAGCAGGAACGGCAGCACCACCACCGTCCCCACCACCGTCAACGTCAGCCCGCCACCCGCGGCCACCACCTCCGACCACGGCAGCTCCACACCCGCCACCACCGGCGCACCCGCCATCACCAGCGCCGACAACCCGTACCGCGCCGGCACCCGCGCCGCCCGCGCAGCCAGCCCCTCCGGCAGCCGCCACCGCGCGAACCCCGCACCATGCCACGCGAACAGCACCGCCAGCGGCAGCCCCAGCACACTCCCGGCGTTCAACCCGCCGCCCGCCACCACCGAACCCAGCACCGACCCCCACGCCAGCGCCAGCGCCCAACTCCCCGCCACGATCGCGCCGTCCCACAGCGACCGCCACGCCGCCGCGTCCACCCGGCCCCGCAGCCACAACCCCATGTCGCGCACCACCCAGCCGATCAGCAGCACCACGACCAGCGGATACAGCTCCTCCAGCAGCCGGTGCTCCAACCCCGGGAACGCACCCGCCACCAGCCCCGCCGACGCCACCAGCCACACCTCGTTGCCCAGGAAGAACGGCGCGAACGACGCGATCACCAGCCGCCGCTCCCGCTGATCACGCCCCAGCCAGGGCAGCAGCATCCCCACCCCGATGTCCGCGCCGGCCAGCACCAGATACCCGCCGGCGAACAACGCCAGCAACAGCACCGCGAGAGAATCCATGATCAGGCTCCAGTCGAAACGTCGTGCGCCACTTCGGAACGACGCGCGTCAGAACGTCGGGCTCATCGCCGGGACCGGCGGCTCCGCCGGGGGAGAGGCACCCAGCCCCGCCCCCTCCGGCCCCCGCCGCGCGAACCGCGCCAGCAGCCACGCGTTCACCCCGAACAGCACCGCGAACAGCACCGAGAACGCCGCGAACGACACCGCGACCGTCCCCGAACCCACCCCCGGCGACAACGCGTCCTCGGTCTTCAGCACCCCGTACACCATCCACGGCTGCCGCCCCACCTCACGGAACACCCACCCCGCCACCATCGCCACATACGGCAGCGGCACCGCCACGATCATCAGCACGTGGAACACCCGGCCCCGCACCAGCCACCGCCCGAACGGCAACTTCACCAGCGCCACCCCGGCCACCAGCATCATCAGCGACCACATCGACATCATCAGCGCCTCACCGACCCCCGCCAGCCCCGGCGCCATGTAGTCACCCGGACCGAACCGCGCCGTGAAGTCCGCCACCGCGGCCGCCGCGTCGTCCCCGCCCGACTTCGTCGGCTGGACGTACTGGAACTGCATCCCCCCGAACACCACCACCGGCATCACCGACAGCACCACCGTCACCAGACCGATCCGCATCGACCGCCGGAAGAACTCCACCTCCGCCGTCCGCCGCAGCAGATGGAAACCGCTCACCCCCGCCATGAAGAACCCCGCCGTCAGCAGGCCCCCGAACAGGACGTGGAAGAACGCCAGCACCGCCGTCGGATTCGCCAGCAGCGCCCCCGCATCGGTCAGCCGCGCCGTCCCGTCCACCATCTCGAAGCCCACCGGACGCTGCAGCCAACCGTTCGCGACCAGCACGAAGTACGCCGACAGGTACGCCGTCAGCGTCACCACCCAGATCAGCGCCAGATGCACCCACCGGTTCAGCCGATCCCACCCGAAGATCCACAACCCCAGGAACGTCGACTCCACGAAGAACGCGATGATCGTCTCCAGCGCCAGCGGCGCCCCGAACACGCTCCCCGACACCCGCGACAGACCCGACCAGTTCAACCCGAACTGGAACTCCATCACCAGCCCCGTGACGATCCCCACCGCGTAGTTCACGACGTACAGCTGGCCCCAGAACCGCACCATCCGCGCGTGCACCGCACTGCCCGACACCGTCGCCCGCGTCTGCGTCAACGCCACCAGCGTCGCCAGACCCAGCGTCAGCGCCACGAACAGGAAATGCGTTCCCGCCGTCAACGCGAACTGCACCCGCGCCAGCATCAGCGCGTCCACACCCATCAGCGCACACTCCAAGGATCGCCCCGCAAAGACCCCACGATCCTCGGCCCCCGCACCCCACCGGCGAATCGGGCGAGAGCGTGCAACCGCCATGCGCTTTTTGCGTAGCCGCCCCGCCCCGCCTACATCTCCCGATGTACGCGCCGCCGCCGCGCCCCCAACCCCAGCACTAACGCCACCACCGCGTACGGCACCGCGGCCACCCCCATCAGCACCCCCGCGTCCGCCCACCGCGACCCCAGCGCCCACCCCGCGAACACCAGCACCGCCACCGTCTCCGCACCGAAACCCGCCACCGACGTCACCGTCGCCCGCGCCCCGTCGCCGATCCGCTCCTGCAACCGCGCGTCCGCCGCCGCCATCGCCCACCGGAACACCCCGAACGCCGCCGCCACCAGCACCAGCCCGCCCGCATGCCCGCTCAACGAACCCGCCGCAAGGCACACCGCACCCACCACCAGCACCGGCGCCAGCCACCGCGCACCCCGACCCGCCAGCCACCCGCCCACCGCGTCACCCACCGTCACCACCAGAACCAGCAACGGCACCGACGCCGCCGCCACCCCCGTCGACCGCACCAGCAGCGGCACATACTCGTCCAGCGACGTCACCCCCTCCAGCACCACCACCAGAAGCAGCGCCCACCGCACCGCCGGCTCCCGCCGCACCTGCGCCCACCCGTCCCGCACCACCGCCCTCAGCGACGGCTCATCCCCGCCCGCACGCGACCCCCGAACCTCCGGCAGGAACCACCCCGCCACCGCGCACGCCGCGCACACCACCGCACTCGCCACCCCCAGCGCCCGGTAACCGCCCACCGCCAGCACCGGCGACGCCACCGCCGACGCCGCCACCACCGCCAGCAGCGACACCGCCTCGGACCGGCCGATCACACGCGCGTACGCACCCGCCGCACCGACCCGCTCCAGTTCCTCGTACACCAGCGCCTGCATCGTCCCCGAACGCAGCGCCGACCCCACGCCCCACAGCACGAAACCCACGGCGAACACCGGGAACGACGGAAAGAACGCCCACAGCACGAAGCCCGTACCGGGCAGCAGGGGAGCGACCACCAGCAGCAACCGGCGTGAGAACACATCCGCCCACAAACCGGACGGCAGCTCCAAGAAGAACGCCGTGGCCGACCACAGCGCGAACAGCGACGAGATCTCAGCGGGGGACAGCCCGGCGTCGGCGAACAGCACCGCGTACACCGGGTACAGAAGAACGAAATCCTCGAGGAACGCGTAGGCGTACAGCCTCCGCGCGAGCCCCGCCTCAGGTGAAGATCAATGTCGTCGGCGCATACCCGCACCCTAACCGCCGCACCGCCCCCTGCGCACCCCGGTATCCGGGGCAGGGGAGAGGCCGGTCGGACGGGTCAGGCGGCGGGGTCGCGGCCGAACAGCGCCAGCAGCCGTGCCTGGGAGTCGGCGTCGCCGGGCACGGGGACCTCGGCCCCGAGCATCCCCGCCTCACGGCCCCGAGGCGCCATCGCCTTCGCCGTCTCCAGCGCCGCGTCCACCAGGTCCGCAGGGAGCACCACGGTCTGACCGGTCGCCCGCGCCAGGTCCCAAGTATGCACGAGCAGCTCCAGCGGATACTGCTCGATCCACTCGCGCACCGTCATTTCGATGCCCATCGCCAGCGGAACCCGCCGATCCAGCGCAGCGGGCGTCAGCTCCGCCGTCATTCTGGCGCGGACCTCGCGCCAGGACGCCAGCGGGTCCGCGCCGGCGACCTCCCGCCAGTCCGGATCGTTCTGGGGGAGCGGCCGCCCGGCCGCCCGCAACTCGACCACCAGCAGCCCGGCGGTGACGTGCCCCGCCACATCGACGGCCGCCCAGCCCTCGCACGGCGACGGCGACAGCCACCGGTCCGCCGGCACCGCCGCCAGCACCGCCTCGAACGCGTCCAGCGCACGGACGAACCCTTCAGGAACCACGTCGCCACCACCTCGCCGGGCCCGGGAACACCGTCATGCGAACCCCGCCAATCTAACGATCAGCGCGGCGCACGTCCGCCTCTTTTCCGCGTTGATCGTCCGCCGAGCAGGCTGGCACCCCCGCATGGGAGTGGGAGAGTGGCGGCATGGGGACTGCCAATCGCACGCTTACCGCAGACGTGATCGCGGCACTGACGTACTGGCCCGGCATCCTTTACGGCGGCCAGAAGAACCCTCCGGACCCGGTCGACGTCTCCGTCCTGCACCCTTTCTTCAACGAATTGCTGCAGGATCTGCCCTGGTGGAACCGCGACTGGAAAGTCACCCGCGTCGAACCCGGCAGCCCCCTGGAGATCGCGAGCGGTCACGACCGCGGCAGGACGAGGTTCACTGAGACCTCCGTGCCCGGCACCGTCGGCCCCGGCGATGGGGAGAGCCTGCCCTTCGTCGCGAAGGTCAGGTTCGAAGACGACCAACTGATCAGGTTCCAGGCCAAGGTCGGCGACCTGCTCATCGAGCCCGCGGCCGCACCGGCCGGCCAACTGGAACCGCATCCGTTCGGAAACGTGTTCAGCGGACTGATGGACCTGCGCGGAATCCCGAGCAGGGAAATGGCGGAGCGAACCACACGATCGAGGTCCACGATCCACATGCTGCGCAGCGGAAGTCTCAATCCGCATCCCGTTCTCGTCAAGGAGATCGCCAACGCCTTGGACATGTCCGAAGCGGACATCAAGGTGATTTCCGGGCTCGATGAAGGCGATATCTGATCCGCAGCGGCGCCTGCAACAGCAGAGACCAGGGGAGTGCCCTCGGTCAGGCCGGCCGACAATCTCGCGTAAGCAGCCAGGGGAGCGGACGGTACGGCAGGGCAGGCTCGCGGATGATTGTCGACTGCAGCCAAGCAAGGCGGCAGCGCCGGGCGGTTCTCCTGGCGGCCGCGATGGCGATCCGAACGATCTTGGAGACTGGCCGGGTGACGCCGCCGCGGACGCAGTAGCCAACTCGGCGTCGGCGGAGCGAGTGCGGAGTTCGACTTGTTCGCCATGTCACGCGGACGAGTGGCACGAAGGGAGCCGGGCTCGTCTTCGAGGGGGCGACGAGGACGCCACGGGCCGTCCTCACCCGCAGAGGTCTTCTTTCGGAACAGTCAGACCGGCTGAGGGGCCTCGCGCGGTCCGGAATCGGGTCTACTTAACATAATGTGCATTATCGACCAGCGATCAGACCTGGCGGGATAGGGGCGAACCGGGCGAGATTGTGCGTGCTACGTTCGGCGCGCGTACTCCGTCGAGCGTCTGCGGATTCTGCTCGCGGCACCGGTCGTCCGGCCGAGGTCTCAGTGCGCCGAGGTGAGCGCGATCCAGTAGCGATCTTCGCCGCGGATTCGGCCGTCGCGCACGCCGCCGTTGGCGATGATCACCCGGCGGGACGGCTCGTTGTCGGCGGCGCAGGTCAGCAGGACGCGTTCCAGGCCCAGCCCGCGGCATTCCACCAGCCCGGCGGCGAGCATCCGCGTGGCGTGCCCGCGGCGCCGCCACGGCGCGACGACGTGGTAGCCGATATGGCCGCCGACCTCGGCGAGCTCCGGCGTCAGGCGGTGCCGGACGATCAGCGTCCCCAGATAGTGCTCGCCCGCCACGTACCAGAACGTCGTGCACGGCACGCCCCACCGCTCCTGGACGCCGCGGCGCCGCGCGACGAACGCACCGAAGTCGCGGTATGCCTCGTCCAGCCAGTCCATCGGGTCGCCCGCCGCCAGGTGGTCGGCCCGCTCCCCGGCCAGGAACGACTCGCGCACCGCCGTGGTCGGCGGGATCAGGCGCGGCGCCGGGACGAGGAGGCTCACGCGCCCAGTGTCCCCGATCCGGCAGTGTCCCCGATCCGGGAACCGGGGGCGGCGGCGCGGGAGTCTCACACCCGTCCCCTGATCCGCAACGACGAAAGGTGATCGTGAGCGAGCACCTCGACCAGGTCTTCGGCCGGCTCGTCAACCGCAGCTGGGAGCGGTTCTCCGAACAGCTCCACACCCGCGAGATCGACGACCTGCTCGTCGGCGCCGTCATCACCGCGGCGGTCGCCCAGGGCAACGCCCTCATCGACCTCAACTCCGACGGCGACCACCACTACCTGCGGTTCCAGCACCGGGAACGCAAGCACCGGCTGATGTTCCAGCTGACGCACCTGGCCGGCAGCGTCACCGCCGCCAAGACGCTCGGGCAGCACGCCGCCGTGACGATGGCCTACGGCGAGTACGTCCAGGACGCACGGACGGTGTGGCAGGCGCTGAAGTCGGAGGTCAAGAGCGGTTTCCTCGACGTGGGCGAGCCGGGTGTGTTCACCGTCGACGCCGACCTCGGCACCGGCTACGTGTACGTCCAGGTCCCCCTGCTGCTGGACCTGGACCAGTACTTCGCCGGCCACTACACGGTGAAGTACCCGGTGCTGCAGGAGCACATCGCCGCCGTCGCCCAGGCCTGCGCGAAGTACCTGCACGGCCGCATCGCCGCTTGAACGGGAGGACCGCCCATGCTTTCGATGATCAACAAGTTCAAGAACAACGCCGAGGCGCGCGAGAGCAAGGACGAGGCGCTCATCGGCGAGATGGTGTTCACGATGGCGCACCTGGGGTGCCCCGTCATCGGGATCAAGTCCGGCGGCGACCTGCAGTACGTGCGGTTCAAGCCGGTCGGCGACCCCGTCCTGTACAGCTTCACGATCGTGCTGGACCGCAAGACCGGCGACGGCGTGCTGCAGCAGGCGGTGCTCGGCAGCAAGGCGACGCTGACGTTCGTGGCGGAGGTGAAGAACCACATCGCCGATCCCGACGACCTGGTGGCGATGTTCCGCACCGACATGGCGAACATGCTGCGCAGCCCGTGGTTCGGCGACGTCAAGCTCGACCACCAGCTCAACTCGGTCACCGCGACGAAGAAGCAGCTGATCGACATCGACGACTACGCGGACGCCGACGGCGCCGACCGCGACCGGCTGCGGCAGCTGCTGCAGGGCACGATGCAGGAGCTGCGGGAGAAGGTCGCCCCGTACAAGAAGTGACGGCGGGCGGGGGGCGGCGCGAGGGTGTCGCCGCCCCTCCCCTCCGCGGCCGTCGTGCCGCTCCCCTGTGGTCTCCGTGGTTGACCGGACAGAAGCTGGATTCTGTCCGGTTTGCGTAGTTTGTTATCTTTAATCCGTTTCGGGGTGCGCGGTGAGCTCGGCGAAGCGCAGTGCGTTGCGGACGGCCGCTCCTCCGGGGTCGTTGTTGAAGTAGACGTAGGCGTCGTCGGCGCCGGCGAGTTCGTCCGCCCAGCCCTGCAGGGTCTCGTCGTCGTAGTCCGGCCAGGGCTCGGCGGGGCCTTCATGGAAGCGCAGGTAGAGCCAGCCGGTGGTCCGCCACAGCGGCGTCTGGGGGCGGCCGAGGCGGTCGGTCCAGCACAGGGCGGCGCCGTGGCGCTCCAGGAGGCGGCGGGTCTCGTCCGTCCACCATGAGGGGTGGCGCGGCTCGACCGCGACGCGCACGCCCGCCGGGAACCGCTCCAGGCACGCGGCGAGGCGGTCGAGTTCGGCGCGCAGGGTGGGCGGGAGCTGCAGCAGAACCGGCCCGAGCTTGGGACCGAGCCCGGCGGCGGCGTTCATGAGGCGCTCGACGGGCTCGGCCGGGTCGGTGAGACGCTTCATGTGGGTGAGGTAGCGGCTCGCCTTCACCGCCATGACGAAGCCTGGCGGGGTGCTCCCCCGCCACTGCTCGAACGTCTCACGGCCCGGCAGCCGGTAGAAGGCGTTGTTGTTCTCCACCGTGGCGAAGACGTCGCCGTAGTGCCGCAGCCAGCGCCGCTGCGGGAGGCCAGGCGGGTAGAGGACGCCGCGCCAGTCGGCGTACTGCCAGCCCGATGTGCCGATGAGCATCGGCCCCTCCCCCTCGTCCAGCGGCGCCCTCGGGGGTGGTCATACCCGCCGGTGGGGTTCCAGGGCGCGGATGTAGTCGACGAGGCGGACGCCGATCTCGAAGGGGGCGTCGGGGGCGTCGAGGTCGAGGTCGGGCCAGGTCTCGGAGATCCGGCGCCAGGTGCCGCGGCCGAGGAAGGGGCCGGTGGCGGGGTCGTCGCCGAGGTCGGCGCGCCAGCGCGGCTCGGTGGTGCGCAGGCGGGCGAGGGCGGCCTCGTTGGCGGGTTCGTCGCGGTGCTCGGCGTGGAAGCCGATCTCGACGGCGTGGGTGCGGGCGCCGGGGGCCAGTTCGGCGGGGATGACCTGGGCCTCGTAGTGCTCGCGCTGGGGTTCGGGGTCGCCGAACCACGCCTTGACGCCGTTGTGGCGCACCTGGACGCGGGGGCGTCCGAGGCCGGGCGGGGTCGAGGCCCGGACGATCTCGCCGACCTGGTCGAACAGTGCGCGGTCCGTCACGGTGCCGATGTTACGGGGGTTTCTGTCGGTGGCGGACGGTAGCGTCCGGCGGGTGCGTCCTTCCGATGTTCAGCGTCTGACGGTGGCCGAGTGCGTGGACCGGTACGGGGAGATGGTGCGGGCGAAGACCTCGACGGGCGCGCTGGCGCCGGCGTCGGCGGAGGTGTACGCGCGGGACGTGGTGACGTTCGCGGCGCTGGCGGGTGCGGAGCGGGTGCTGGACGATCTGACCGGTGAGGACGTCGATGAGGTGCTGCTTCGGTTCGCGCGCAAGCCGGATGAGCGGCGCCGGGTGCGGGCGGTGGAGCCGGGGGGCGGTCCGGTGCAGAGCGCGGCGTCGCAGGCGCGGTTCCGGCGTTCGGTGTCGGCGTTCTTCCGGTACGCGGTGGTGGCGGGGTGGGTGCAGCTGAATCCGATGGACGCGGTGACGGTGCGGCCGAAGCACCGGGGCGGGCTGCGGGCGGAGCGGCGGGCGCTGACGGTGGAGCAGGCGGAGGGGCTGCTGGGGGCGGCGCGCGAGCTGGCAGAGGCGCCGGTGTCGGCGCCGCGGCGGCGGGCGGATCAGCGGACGGAGCTGCGGGACGGGCTGATCGTGCTGCTGCTGGCGGCGGTGGGGCCGCGGGTGTCGGAGCTGACGGCGGCGAACTCGGAGGACTTCTTCGTCAACGGGGGGACGCGGTACTGGCGGATCTTCGGTAAGGGCGGGCGGACGCGGGATGTGCCGCTCCCCCGTCCGGTGGTGGAGGTGCTGGACGTGTATCTGGCGGACGGGCGGCGGCTGCTGGACCGGGGGCGGGAGCCGAAGGCGCTGCTGCTGTCGTGGCGGGGGCGGCGGTTGGCGCGGGGTGATGTGCAGGGGGTGATCGACCGGGTGCTGGAGCGGGTGGAGCCGGTGCGGCGGCGGAGTGTGACGCCGCACGGGCTGCGGCATACGACGGCGACGCATCTGCTGGCGGCGGCGACGGACATGGACGCGGTGCGGCGGGTGCTGGGGCATGCGGACCTGTCGACGCTGGGCCGGTACCGGGACGAGTTGCCGGGTGAGCTGGAGGCGGCGATGCGGGTGCATCCGCTGCTGGGCCCGGTGGAGGGCCGGCGCGGCGGCTGAGCCGGGCGGCGCGGCTTCTGCCGCGTGGCGCGCTTGGTCGAGGGGCGGTCAGGTGGTGGAGAGGGTGCGGGCGAGGGTGTAGGCCTCGGTGAGGTCGGTGCCGCGGTAGTCGAGGGCGGCGATGTCGGCGAGGTGGTGGTCGGCGTTGACGGCGACGGTGTTGGTGAGGTGGCGGAACAGGGGCGCGTCGGACATGGAGTCGCCGTAGGCGGTGCATTGGCCGAGGGTGAGGCCGTGGCGGGTGCGGAGCCGTTCGGTGATGCGGACCTTGTCGGCGGGGGTGAGGATGCCGGCGGGGTCGAGGGTTCCGGTGAAGGGCATGGGCGGGAAGCGGGAGGCGATGACGTCGTCGAAGCCGAGGTCGAGGAGGCGGTGGGCGAAGAAGTCGGGCGACATGGTGATGACGGCGGAGTGCTCGCCGCGGGCGCGGATGTCGGCGCAGACGTCGGCGATGCCGGTGAGCCAGGTGGCGGCGGTGTAGGCGGTGGCGACGACGGCGGGGGTGAGGTCGCGCCAGAGCCGGTGGATCTCGGTGGAGAAGCCGCGGGTGTCGAGGGTGCCGGCGGCGAAGCGCGCCTCGAGTTCGTGGAGTTCGGGGAGGGTGCCGAGGTGGCGGGCGATCTCCAGGTTGGCGGTGGTGCCGTTCAGGAGCGTGCCGTCCATGTCGAAGATGTGCAGGTGTCCCACGGGATGTGCAGTGTGCCGGAGGGGTGGGGCGCGGCGCGAGTGGTTTTCAGTCGTCGTCGGAGGGCCAGATGGCGTAGGAGATGAGGATGGCGGCCCAGATGCCGAGGGGTGCGGCGGGCCAGAAGAAGGTCCACTCCCCCTCGCGGAGGGCGTTGACGGCCCAGATCGCGGTCATGATGGCGGCGCCGCCGGTCCAGTAGCGCCATTCGGCGGCCCATGCGCGTTTGTCGGCCTGGTCGCGGGCGGCGCGGCGGGCGGTGTCGGCGCGGGTGCGGGCGGCTTGGGAGGGGGGCAGGTCGGCGGTGAGGCGGTGGAGGTCGCCGCGGGTGGTGGCGGTGAGGGCGCGGTGGAGGCGGTGGTGGTGTTCGGCGGGGTCGAGGGCGCCTTCGGTGAGGGCGTCGGTGAGGCGTTGGGCGGTGGTGTCGCGGTCGTGGTCGGAGGCGCGGACGTGGTCGTCGGTCGGGTGTTCGGTTCGGTGTTCCATGGTGGGCTCCCCCGGGTGGTGTGGTTCCAGGGTGGTGGTGCGAGGGGGTGCGGGTCGTCCTCCGGTATGAGGAATGGGCGGTACATCGTTCGCAGGACGCGGGGTCGGACCCCTGTCGTAAGTCGGGGGTGGGTGTGGCCGTTCGCGGGATCCGCCGGGGGGTGATCGTTTTCTAGCGTCGTGGGCATGGACGGAATCCTTGGTGTGGTGGACACGGCCGTGACGTCGCCGTGGTTCTACCTGGTGTTGTTCGCGGTCGCGGTGATCGACGGGTTCTTCCCGGTGGTGCCGAGCGAGAGCCTGGTGATCACGGCGGGGGTGTACGCGGCGTCGGGGAGTCCGGAGCCGGTGGCGGTGGTGGTGCTGGCGGCGCTGGGGGCGTTCCTGGGTGATCATGTGTCGTATCTGGTGGGGCGCCGGGCGGGTGGGCGGCTGGTGCGGGGGTTGCGGGTGGGGACGCGGCGGCATGCGGCGTTCGGGTGGGCGCGGCGGACGATGGCCGAGCGGGGCGGGTTGATCCTGGTGGTGGCGCGGTATGTGCCGGGTGGTCGGACGGCGGTGACGTTGACGATGGGTGCGGTGGGGTACCGGTTGCGGTGGTTCTCGGGGTTCGCGGCGGTGGCGGCGGTGTCGTGGGCGCTGTACGGGACGTTGCTGGGGTATGTGGGCGGGGTGGCGTTCGAGGACGATCCGATCAAGGGTGTGGCGGTGGGGTTGGGGTTGGCGTTGTCGGTGACGGGTGTGGTGGAGGGGGTGCGTTTCGTGCGGCGGCGGCGTGGGCCGGTGGAGGCGCGCCGGGTCGAGGAGGAGGGGGCGCCGGTGGGGGCGTCGGGTGTGTCACCGGGTCGGTGATGCTGGGCGATCGGGCCGATCCGCGGGGTGATCGGGGAAAGTGACCGGCTTGGCGCGGTCGTGGCCATAGGGTGAACTCCGGTGGTCCGTCCGGTGTCTCAAGGGTGTCGGGCAGTGGCTGCCCGTTGAGTGTGAGGGAGAGTATGGGAGCGCCGGATTTCAGCGCCGATCTGTACCGGGAGATCACCGAGTTCGCGCAGGGCACGCCGTCCTGGGTGCATGAGGTGGCGGATGTCGGGACGGATGCGGGGCTGCTGTTGTTCGCCGTGCTGTTCGTGGCGGGCTGGTGGCGGGCCCGGGGTCTGGACGCGCGGGCGATGGGGCTGGCGCTGGCGGCGCCGTTCGCGGTGGTGTCGGCGTATCTGGTGAGCGAGGTGTCGAAGAGCTTCATCCAGGAGGAGCGGCCGTGCCGGGCGGTGGCGGGTGCGGTGCACATCGCGGCGTGTCCGGCGCCGGGCGACTGGTCGTTCCCGAGTAATCACGCGACGATCGCGGCGGCGTCGGCGGCGGCGATCGTGGTGGCGTGGCGGGCGATGGCGCCGCTGGTGCTGCCGTTGGCGGCGCTGATGGCGTTCTCGCGGGTGTTCGTGGGCGTGCATTATCCGCATGATGTGGCGGCGGGGTTCCTGGTGGGTGTCGTGGTGGCTCCGCTGGTGGCGCTGGTGCTGGTGCGTGCGCTGCGGCCGCTTGTGGAGGGGTTGCGGGGCGTGCCGGTGGGTGCGGTGCTGCTGGGTGCGCGTGCGGTGGGGGCTGGTGCGGGTGCGCCGGTTCCGGCCGGTGCCGCGGGTCCGCTGGACGGGCCGGCGCCGCAGGGCGGTCTGGGTGCGGTGGCCGGTGCCGCGTCGGTGGACGAGGCGTCGGTGACGATGCCGGACGTGATGGGCGGTGTGACGCGCCGGGGTCCTCTCGGTTAGTCGGCGCGTCGGTCGGTCGACGCGAGGGACGGGCCGTTCCGGGTGGTGGTGCCACCGGGAGCGGCCCGTTCGGTGTTCCGGGGTCAGTGGTGGGTGTCGTCGCCGACGAGGCCGGCTTCGTAGGCGATGACGGCGGCCTGGACGCGGTTGCGGACGTCCAGGCGGGTGAGGATGGCGCTGACGTAGGCCTTGACGGTGCCTTCGACGAGGTGGAGGCGGGCGGCGATCTCGGCGTTGGACAGGCCGGCGCCGAGCAGGGCGAGGACGTCGCGTTCGCGGGGGGTGAGGGCGGTGATGCGGGCGCGGGCGCGGGCGCCGCCGGCGAGGCGGCCGCCGCCGATCTCGGTGATGACGCGGTGGGCGACCTTCGGGGACAGGTAGGCGGCGCCGTCGGCGACGGCGCGGACGCCGGCGATGAGGTCGCGGGGGTCGCCGGATTTGAGGAGGAAGCCGCTGGCGCCGCCGGACAGGGCGCGGGCGATGTAGTCGTCCTCGCCGAAGGTGGTGAGGATGATGACGCCGGTGGCGGGGGCGGTGCGGCGCAGTTCGGCGGCGGCGGCGAGGCCGTCGAGGCGGGGCATGCGGATGTCGAGGAGGGCGACGTCGGGGCGGTGGCGGTGGGTGAGTTCGACGGCTTCGTGGCCGTCGGCGGCCTCGGCGACGACGTCGATGCCGGGGTCGGCGGTGAGGATGGCGCGGACGCCGGCGCGGATCATCGTCTCGTCGTCGGCGAGGAGGGCCCGGATCACTCGTTCTCCTGGTCGGTGGGTCGGGGGGTGCCGCGGTTGCGGTCGGGGTCGAGGGCTGCGGTGGAGTAGCTGTTCTTGCTGGTGAGGTGTCCGCCGGTGAAGCAGAGGCGGTAGATGCGGGCGGCGCCGAGGAGGTTGGCGTCGGGGCGGTAGTAGCGGCAGTCGGCGCGGGGTGGTTCGGGGACGGCGGCGTGGACGACGCCGGCGTCGAGGGTCTGCCTGCGCGGGAGGGTCTGTTGGACCTGGTGCTGGGGTGTGCCGACGCGGAGGGCGGCGTAGTCGGCGGGTGGGAGGACGGAGTTGAGGGTGGCGTAGATGTAGTAGCCGGCCATGACGGCGCCGAGGGCGGCCATGAGCGCGATGGGGACGGTGATGGCGGTGATGAGGCCGCGGCGGACCTGGAGGCGTTCGCGGGCGAGGTGGAGCGCGGATTCGGAGGGCCACTCCCCCGGTGGGAGGGGCGGCGCGTCGGGTGCGGGTGCGGTGGGCGGGGTGTCGGGGAGGCGGGCGGTGAGGGTGAAGCCGCCGCCGGGGTCGGGGGCGGCGTCGAGGGTGCCGCCGAGGAGGCGGACGCGTTCGGTGAGGCCGGTCAGTCCGCGTCCGCCGGCGGGCAGGAGGGGTGTGTGGCCGGGCGGGGGTTCGTTGGCGACGGTGATGTGGAGGGTGTCGCGGGGGCGGGTGAGGGTGACGGTGATGGGGGCGCCGGGGGCGTGTTTGGCGGCGTTGGTGATGGCCTCTTGGACGATGCGGTGGGCGGTGAGCGCGGCCATGGGGGCGAGGTCGTGCAGGGCGGCGGCGCCGGTGAGGTTGACGGGGACGCCGGAGGCGCGGGCGCGGTCGACGAGGTCGGGGATGGTTTCGCGGGCGGGGTTGACGGGTGCGGCGGGGTGCGGGCCGCCGGGGTCGGGTGGGGTGTCGTCGCGGAGGACGCCGATGATCTCGCGGAGGCGGTCGGTGGCGTCGGCGGCGCCGGTGCGGAGCTGGGCGGCGGCGTCGCGGTGGCGGTCGTCGAGTCCGGGGGCGACCTGGAGGGCGCCGGCGCGGACGGCGATGAGGGCGAGTTCGTGGCCGAGGGAGTCGTGCATGTCCTGGGCGATGCGGGCGCGTTCGCGGAGGCGTTCGCGTTCGGCGATGATGCGCTGCTGGTGTTCGAGGCGTTCGGCGCGTTCCCAGCCGGCGTGCAGGAGTTCCTGGTGCTGGCGCCAGTAGCGGCCGATGAGCCAGGGCAGGACGCCGAGCAGGACGAGCCAGACGGTGGAGGGGAACCAGACGGCGACGTCGAGGCCGCGGGCGGTGGCCAGGGCGGTGCCGCCGATGAACACGGCGGTGAAGCCCCATAGGAGGGGTTGGGGGCGGGCGGTGCGCAGGCCGGCGAGGTAGGCCAGGACGGGCATGGCGAACACGAAGTTGCCGTGGACGAGGTTGAGGGTGATGGCGGTGAGGAGCGCGGTGGTGGGGCGGGCGCGGGAGACGGCGACGGCGGCGGCGAGGGCGGCGAGTCCGGCTCCGCGCAGCCACCAGGTGGCGAGGTGGGGCTGGAGCGGGGAGATCATGTCGACGGCGACGGGGAACGCCAGGGCGCCGTAGAGGAGGGTGTCCTTGACGCGTGCGGCGCGGTTGGGGCGGCGGATCGCGGTGCGCAGCGCGGCGGGGTGGGCGTCGCGGGCGGCCGCGCGCAGTGCCCGGGCGG
>NZ_JBFARO010000114.1:0-25730 GCF_040677125.1 Actinomadura sp. NPDC049382 | reverse complement strand
GCCGGCGCCCGGCGTGCTCGCGGCGGCCGCGTGCCCGGACGGGACGGAGCCGGACCCGGCCAGGGTCGACCCGGCGGCGACCGCGACCGAGCCGGCGATCGCCGTCCGGCCGAGGAACCGGCGGCGGGTGACGGGGGCGGGCGGCCTGTCGCGATCAGGCGGTGCGGTGTGTGCGGCGGAGTCCATCTGACCACCGTTCCGTAGCCGGGCGGGCGCCCGAGTCGATCATCAGGCGCACGCTAACCCGGAGATCGCTAAACATGGGAATGTTGGCCGAAATCGGCCGTATGCGCCCCGAATGGGGGTCGGCTTGGCGAAATTCGCCAAGGAAAGTCCGGGGGGTCGGCAGTAAATGTCAAGCGCGCGCCCGGCCGTTGACACCAAGATCGTCAAATGTTCCGATCATGGCGATTGCGTCCGGGGCGTTCGCACACATCCGATGCGAGGGCTCTTCTCCTGGCTGGGGGATGTGCATGCGGCAGCGCGGCCTTTTCATCGCGGGAACCTGCGTCGTCGCCTTCGCGGCATCGTCGGCGGTGGCGCCGGCGGCGCCCGCCGCGGCGCCCGGCCGCTGGGTGGCGATGGGCGACTCCTACCAGGCCGGCGTCGGCGCCGGCGACTACCTCTCCGCGAGCGGCGACTGCAGCCGGTCGCCGTGGGCGTACGCCCCGCTGCTCGCGAAGGACGGCGTGCTCGGCGGCAACCTCTCGTTCGTCGCGTGCAGCGGCGCGACCATCGCCGACGTCCGCAACGGCAAGTCGGGGGAGGCGTCCCAGCTCGCCACGCTCGGCGACGACGTCTCGCACGTGACGCTCGGGGTCTCCGGCAACGACATGGGATTCGCCGACACCGTCCAGGCGTGCATCAAGGTCTCGGCGATCAGGACCTGCGAGGCGTCCCAGGACCCTGGGCTCCAGGCGGCGTTCGCCAAGCTCGACGAGGGCACCGCGCAGAACGCCAACCTGCTGCAGGCGGTCTTCAAGCAGGTCCGGGAGCGCTCCCCCCAGGCGAAGATCTTCGTGCCGACCTACCCGAAGTTCTTCCCCGACGAGGGCGGGTCCGACGGCACCTCGACCGTCCCGCTCCCGGTGAAGCGCTGCCAGATGATCCGGCTCACCGACCAGCTGTGGATGAACCAGTGGGTGCAGCGCCTCGACAACTACCTCGTCACCTCGGCCACCGTCGCCGGGGCCGTGCCCGTCGACCTCTACCACTCGACGGACGGCCACGAGATCTGCCCGCCCAAGGGCCAGGAGCGCTTCCTCAACGGGATCGTCCCCAGAAGCATCAACGACTCGTTCCACCCGACCCGGGCCGGCTACGCCAACACCGCCTGCATCATCAAGGAGGCGTTCCTGCGGCCGACCGCCGCGCCGCGGGTGGCGGGCGACGCGGGCGTGACCCGGCAGGCGTCCGACGTCACCGTACAGCCGGGGCAGAAGGTCCAGGTCCCGGTGACGCTGCGGGGCGGCGGGCTCGGCGCCGGGTTCGGCGCGACCTGGGCGGAGGGGGACGTCAAGGTGCGGGTGCTGGCGCCGGACGGCGCGCAGGCGCCCCGCGCCCGGCACCGCCGCAACAGCACCAAGCGGGCGGTCTACGACAGCGTGTACGTGCCCGGCGCCGCGGCGGGCGGCTGGAAGGTCGAGCTGACCGGTGGTGATCGCCCGGCGAAGGTCCGCGTGACGACGACCGAGCTGGCCAAGCCCAAGAGCCCGCCGGTGGCGAAGGCGACCGTGACGCGGACCGGCCCCCGCACGGTCGTCCTGGACGCCTCCGGGTCGTCCGGCTCGGCCGGCGGCGAGGTGAAGCGCTACCTGTGGGAGTTCGCCGACGGGACGTTCGCCACGGGCGCGAAGGTCACCCACACCTACACAGCGCCGGGCACCTACGTCGCCAGCCTCGCGGTTACCGGCGACGACGGCCAGCTCGGGTTCGACGCGGCCGCGCCCGTCACGATCGGCGAATGACCTGCGGTCGCGGAGGCCGGGCGTGGACGTGCAGGCCAGGACGGCGGCGCTGACGGTGCCCGCCTGCGTGCTGGTGGCCGTCGCGGGACTGCTGGTGCTCAAGGGCGCCTACGACTGGTCCGGCCAGCCCGCCCGCGTCGCGGAGCGGCCGCTCCAGCACGACCGGGTGGTCGTCTACCTGGCCGCCGCCGGGACCGCCGCCGGCGCCCTGCTGTTCCTCCTCGCCGGAGAGCGCGGCCCCGCCCTCGCCGTGCTGGCCACCGCGCTCGTCCCCGCGCTGCTGCTCGCGCCGGGCGTCGCCCGGGACACCGCCGCCTTCCTGCCCTGCCTGATCACGGTGCCGGTGGGCGTGGCGATGGCGCTGCGCACGGTCCTGGTGCCGAGGACGCCGGTCACCCTTCTCGCGGTGCTGGTGTTCGCCGTGGTCGCCGTCGCGGGGAGCATCCTGCTGGCCGCCGTGTCTGACGCCGTGCCCTTCATGAGTTCGTTCAGCGAGGAGGAGGCGCACCGGCAGGCGACCGCGCGCCTGGTGGCGGGCTTGGCGGGCGTGGCCCTGGCGGCGGCGCCGGTGCTGCTGCTGTTCGCCGGCCACAAGGCCGGCGCGGCGCTCACCGCGCCGTTCGTGCTGGCGGCGCTCGTCACCGTCGTCGACACGCAGACCCTGGCGCCCTGGCTGCTGTACGCCGTCGCCGGGCCGCCGGCCTTGGGCGCGTCCGTCCACGTCCTGTTCACCGACCGATGACGGTCGCCGACACACTGGAGATGCCTGTGACCGAGCCGGTCGATGTGCTGGTCGCCGGCGGCGGCCCCGCCGGAGCCGCTGCCGCCGCCGCCCTCGCCCGCCGGGGCCTGCGGACGCTGCTGGTGGACGCCCCGTCCGGGGGAACGGTCCACGACGTGCTCGTCAGCGGCCCGGCCCGCCACGCGCTGACGGCGCTCGGCGGCTGGGACGAGGCGTTCCCGCGCCCGGCCGGGGAGCTCGACCTGTGGTTCGGCGCCCGCACCCGGCGCGTGATCGACGACGCCGGGATGGCCGTGTGCGACCGCGACCGGCTGCTGGCGTCGCTACGCCGCGCTGCGACCGAGGCGGGCGCCGTGCCGCTGGCCGGACGGGTGGCGGACCTGCGCCGCACCGCCGACGGGCACCGCGCGGTCCTCGCCGACGGGACGGTGATCACCGCTCGCCACGCCGTCCTCGCCACCGGCCCGGCGCCGAACGACGCGTCCGGCGGAGAAGGGGCGCGGCTGCAGTGCGCGCAGCGCTTCACCGGCGCCGCGCCCGGCGGGCGGATCGTGCTCCAGCTCGTCACGCCAGCGGGCAACGACCCCAAGGCCCAGCCGTCCTGCGTCTGGGTGCTGCCCGGCTCCGGCGGCGGGTTCACCATCGGCGTCACCGGCGGCGGCCCGGACGCCGGGTCCCTGATGGCCGGGGCGCTCGCCGGGCTCGCCGAGGCCGACCCCCGGTTCGCCGGGATCCGCCCGGACGGCCCGCTGTCGTGGGGCCCGGTCGACAGCGGCTTCGCCCCCGAGCGCGCGGCCGAGGACGGCCGGCTGGCGGTCGGCGACGCCGCCGGCCTCGTCAACCCGTTCACCGGCGAGGGGCTCAGCTACGCGGTGCAGAGCGGCCTGCTCGCCGCCGAGTCCATCGCCCGGCACCCCGGCGACCCCGGGAAGGCCGCGGGCGCCTACCGCGCGGCGCTCACTCGCGTGTTCGTCGGCTACTTCGAGACGGCCCGGCACGCGGCCCGCCGGTATCACCTCGCCTGGCGGGTGCTCGCCGCGACCGCCGAGAGCGACCATCCGTTCTTCGGCAAGGGCCGCCGCGCCGTGCTGCTGCCCGAGGGCATCGCGGGCGTGACCGCCGCCGAGCCCCTCGACCCGGGCCCGCGCGAGTCGCTGGTGCTGCGGCCGTTCCTCGCGGGCTGCGACGAGGTGTCGGTCGCGGCGGTCCGGGGCGAGTGGCCGTTCATCGCGCGGATGCTCATCACCGGGGCCGGCCCCACCCACCGCCGCCTGCGGCCGGCGGCGCTGCTGTGCGCCGGGCTCATGAGCACCGGCGGGTTCCCCGACATCGGGCACGCCCCGACCGGTTCGGCGATCGAGCTGGCCTCGCTCGGCGGGCTGGCCTTCCTCGGCCCGGCGGCGCCCGCGCCGCCCGGCGGGCGCGGCGTCGACTGGGCGTCGGCCACCACCGTCCTCGCCGGGGACTTCCTCCTCGCCCAGGCGTGCACGCTGGTCGCCGAGCACGCGCCCGAGCTGTCGTGGTCGTTCTCCGACTGGCTCGCGGAGCTGACGGTGCTGCGGGCCCGGTACCTGGACGGGGCCCCGGGCACCTCGGCCACCGACGTGTTCGCGGCGATGTTCGAGTACCCGCTGCGGGCCGGCGCGCTGCTGGCGGACGCCCCCTCCGCGACCGTCGCCCCGCTCCGCGAGTTCGGGCGGCACTGCGGCCGGGTCTTCGTCCACGCCGAGGACGTCCTGGCCGTCCGCGGCCTGCGCACCCGCCTGGACACCTCGCTGGGGGCGCTGCTCGACGGCCGCGTCTCGGCCCTGCCCGACCTGCTCGGCGCGCCCGGCCTCACCGCCGGCCAGGTCGCCGCCGACCCGCGGCTGCGCGACGAGGCCCTCGCCGTCGCGGTCGCCGCCTGCCGTGAGGAACTGGAACTCGCGCGGAAGGCCGCGGCCGAGGTGTCGGAGGAGATGCCCGCGCGCATCCTGCGGAGCTTTGCCGAGGCGATGGCCGCGCCCGCCCTGGACGTCCCCGCCTCGGCCGGGGCGCGCTGATGACGGACGCGTTCGAGGTGCTGCACGCGCTGTGCGTGAAGGGCATGGCCGGGACGGCGCATCTGAGCCTGATGACCGGGAGGCCGGAGTCCGCCGTCCTGCCCGCGGTGCGGGACCTCGCCGCCGCGGGCGCCGCGGTCTTCGTCACCGCCCGCGAGCTGTGGCGGGTCACCGATCCGGGCCGGTCGCGGCACGCCGCGGAGGTGCGCGCCGACCTCGCCCCGGACGCCGCCGGGGCGCTGCGCGCCTGCCACGACCGGTTCGTCCCGCTCGACCTCCGGGTCAAGGAGCTGTGCACCCGCTGGCAGGGAAAGGAGGCCACCGAGGCGGACGTCCGAACGGAATTGGCTGACCTGCACCGGGAGCTGCTCGCGGTGGCGGCGGACATGGCCGCCGCCCGAGGCCGCTACGCCGGGTACGCGAGCCGCCTCACCGCCGCCCGCGACCGCTTCGAGGCCGGGGACGCCAGGGCGCTCACGGGCGTCCTTTGCGATTCGTACCACGAGGTCTGGATGGAACTGCACCGCGACCTGCGGCTCACCCTGGACCTGCCGTGACCGCCGGGCTCCTGGACTGGCTCGACGCGCCGTCGGAGTCGACCGGCCTGCGTTTCCTCGCCGAGGACGGGACGTGGGAGACCGTCTCCTACGCGGCACTGGCCGGGCACGTCCGCGCCACCGCCCGCGACCTGCGCGACTGCGGCCTCACCACGGGGCAGGCCGTGGTGATCCTGCGCCGGACCGGGCCCGGGTTCGCCGCCGCGTTCTTCGGGACCCTCGTCGCGGGCGGCACCCCCGCGCCGCTCGCGCCGCCCGCAGCCCTCGGCGGCGCCCGCCGGTGGCGCGAGCACGCCGCCCACGTGATCGCCGAGTCCGGCGCGGCCCTGGTGCTCGCGGACCCGGACCTGGCCGGGACCGCGACCGCCGCCGCCGAGCCGGGACGCGCCGTCCTGGCGCCCTCGACCGCGGCCGACGCCCCGCCCGGATCATGGCCGCCCGCCGGGACGGCCCTGCTGCAGTTCACCTCCGGATCGCGCGGCAAGGTCCGCGGCGTCCGCGTGAGCCGGGGCAACCTGGAGGCCAACATCGCGATGATCGGGCGGCGCTGGGCCGGCCGGTCCGCCGGAACCGGCGTGCCCTGGCTGCCGCTGCACCACGACCTCGGGCTGGTCTTCGGGCTGCTCACCCCGGTCGTGCGGGGCGAGCCGGTCGCGCTGATGCGGCCCGAGCAGTTCGTCCAGAACCCGCTGCGCTGGCTCCGCGAGCACCACGCCCGGCCCGGCATGGTGATGCTGATGCCGAACTTCGGCCTGGAGTACGTCGTGCGGCGCGTCCGGCCCGAGCGGCTCGCCGGGCTCGACCTGTCCGGGGTCGAGGCGGTCGTCACCGGCGCCGAGCGGGTGCGCCTCGACACCGCCGCCGCGTTCCTGGACCTGCTGGCCCCCTGCGGCCTGCGGCCGTCGGCGCTGCGCCCCGCCTACGGGCTGGCCGAGGCGACGCTCGGCGTCACCTGCGCGCCGCTGGGCCGCGTCGCGCCGGCCGTCGCGGTCGCCCCCGGACCCCTCCGGATGGGGGAGCCGCTGCCGCTGCTCGGCTCGGCGGAGGTCTCCCGGCGCGCGCCCGCCGGCCCCGGCGTCTGGCACGTCGGCTGCGGGACGCCCCTCGACGGGCTCACCGTGCGGATCGTCGACGACGCCGGCCGCCCCGTCCCGGACGGCAGCCTCGGCGAGATCACCGTGTCCGGCCCGTCGGTGGCGCTGGGCCACACCAGCGCGCAGGAGGACCCCGCCACCCGGTTCGAGGACGGCGTGCTGCGCACCGGCGACGCGGGCTTCATGACCGGCGGGGAGCTCTACGTCGTGGGCCGCATCGGCGACAGCCTCCAGGTGCGGGGCCGCAACGTGTACGTGGAGGAGCTGGAGGCGGCCCTCGCCGAGGAGGGCCTGCTGGCCCGGCGGCGGACCGCGGTCCTCGCCGGGTACCTGGACGACGATCCCGTGGTGTGCGTGCTCACCGCCGCGCCGTCCGCGGAGGGCGTCGCCGCGTGCCTCGCCCCGCTCGTGGGCCCGGACGTGTCCGTGCGGGTCGTGCGGGTGAGGGCCGCCGCGATCGAGCTGACCTCCAGCGGCAAGCCGCGCCGCCGCTCGATGTGGCGGAAGCTGCTCGCGGGGGAGATCGACGGCCCGCTGCTGTCCTCGTCCGAGCCCGCGGGGGCCGGGCGGTGACCGGGCCGCTCTACGCGGCCGGCCTCACCGGCCCGCACGTGGACGCCTTCCGGGACCGCGTGCGCGCCGCCGTCCGGGACGAGATCATGCCGCTGACCCCGGCGGCGGAGGAGGCCGGCGAGTTCCCCCGCGCGGCGCTGTCCGCGCTGGGCCGCGCCGGGCTCATCCGGGAGCGCTGGACGCCGCTGCCGGGCGGCGATCCCGGCCGCGCCGCGATCCTCGCGGAGGAACTGGCGCGGGCGGGCGGGGTCGGCATCGGCGTGGGCGTCGTCGTGGAGACCGTGGCCGCGGCCCTCGCCCGCTACGGCCGGTCCGACCTGCTCGCCGGCACGCTGGAGGGCGTCCTCGCCGGCGACCTCGTCGGATGCTTCGGCGCCTCAGAGCCCGCCGGCGGCTCCGACATCAACGGCATCGGCACCACGGCCGTCCGGGACGGCGCGGGCTGGCGCGTGCGCGGCGAGAAGAAGTACCTGTCGCTCGGCCGCGCCGCCGACTTCGCGCTCGTCCTGTGCCGGACGGGCGGCTCGGGGCTCGCCGCGCTCAGCCTGGTCCGGGTCCCCGCCGAGGGCCTGCGCGAGGTCAGGCGGCTGGCCAAGCTGGGCGCCGCGTCGCTGGAGACCACGTGGACGGCGATCGACGCGTGGGTGCCCGACGAGGCGGTGCTGGGCCGCCCCGGGCTCGGCCTGACCGTGGCGACCTGGGCGCTGAGCCACGAGCGGATGGCCGTCGCGGCGCACGCCGTCGGCGTCTGCGAGCTGGCGATCGGGTTGGCCTGCGCCCACCTGCACCGGCGCCGCCAGTTCGGCCGCCCGCTGATCGAGCACCAGGCGCTCCGGCTGCGGCTGGCGCAGCTCCAGGCCGAGCTGGTCGTGCTGCGGTCCGGCGTGCACGGCGCGGCGGCGACCGCGTTCCAGCCGGGCGGCGCCGGGGCGCGGGAGGCGGCCGCGCTGAAGGTCACCGCCGTCCGGCTCGCCGAGCGGACGGTCACCGAGTGCATGCACCTGTTCGGCGGGATGGGATACCTGGAGGACGAGACCCCCATGGCGCGGATGTGGCGCGACGTCAGGATCGGCCGGGTCGGCGGCGGGACCGACGAGATGATGTGGGAGATGGTGGCGGCCGGGCTCGTGCCCGACTTCGCCGCCTACGACGCCACCGTCGGGGACGGCGCGTGAGGCTGCTGGTGGCGGGCGCCACCGGCCAGCTCGGCGCCGGGCTGCTGGAGACGGCGGCGGAGGCGGGCTGCACCGTGGTCCCGCTCCTGCGCGTCCCGGCGCGGGGCCGCCGGGCGGGACGGCTCCAGGCGCCCGACCCGGCGGTGGTGGGCGAGCCCGTGCACGGCGACGTCCGGTCGCCCCGCTGGGGCCTGGACGACGCGGCGGTGCGGCGGCTCGCCGCCGAGGCCGACGCCGTCGTCAACCTGGCCGGCGAGACCGACTGGGCGGGCCGCGCCGCCGACCTCCACACCACCCACGTGCTCGGCGCCGAGCACGGCTACCTGCTGGCGCGCGAGCTCGCCGCGCTGTCCGGCCGCCGCGTCCCCTACCTGTACGCCGGGTCCGCGTACGCGGCGGGCGGTGCCGTCGGGGAGATCGCCGAAGTGCCCTACCGGCGGCGCGCCGACCGGACCGTCTACGAGCAGGCCAAGTGGCTCGCGGAGCGGCGGCTCGCGGAACTCGCCGCCGACGACGCGCCGCTGCTGGTCGTCCGCCTGTGCGCGCTGGTCGGCAGCTCCGCGACGGGGCGGACGCTGCGCCGCAACTCCCTCTACATGCTCGCGGACCGGTGGGACGACCTGCCCGGCGGCGTCCTGCCCGCCATGCCCGCCGCCCGGGTGGACGCGCTGCCCAGGGACGTGGCCGCGCGTGCGCTGCTGCGCGCGGTCCGCCGCCTCGCCGGCGCGCCGGACGCGGGGCCGCTGATCTGCCACCTCGGCCTCGGCGAAGCGGCCCCCAGCGTGCGGGGCCTGCTCGACGCGGCGTTCACCGCCGACCCCGAGCGGTTCCGCCGCCCCCCGCGCGTCGTCTCCGTGACGGCCCGGCAGCTCGTCTGGACCAGCCAGAACGCGCACCGCTTCCTGCCGCTGGCGCCGGCGGCGCGCAACGCGCTGATCGGGCTGCGCTACGTCGGCCTGGACCGCGTCTTCGCCCGCCCCCGGCTGGCGGCGCTGCTCGGCGGGGACCTGCCCGCCGCCGACCTCGGCCTGCTCGCGGGGCTGCTGTTCGGCGCGCCGCGCCGCGGCCTCGACACCCCCGTCGCGGGCGGCTCGATGGCGAGGTTCCCCGGATGAAGATCCTGGTCGTCGGCGCCTCCGGCTACCTGGGCGGCGCGGTGTGCGCCCGGCTGGAGCGGGCCGGGCACGAGGTGATCGGTCTCAGCCGCTCCGGCGGCGGGCCCGCGCGGCGCGCCCTGCGCGGCGACGCGACCCGGCCGTCCCTCGCGCTGCCGGGCGACGCGCTCGACGAGGTCCGGGCCGAGGTGACCCACATCGTCACCGCCTTCGGCAGCGTCGACTGGGACGCCGGACCGGCCGAGGCCCTGGACCTGCACGCCGCCGGCGTCCGCAACGTCCTCGCGCTGGCGCGCGGCTGCGAGCGGTTCACCGGCCTCGTCCACGTCTCGTCCCTCCTCGCGCTCGGACGGGCCTCCGGCCGGGTGGGGAACCGCGAGCTGTACGTCGGCCAGACCTTCCGCAACTGGTACGAGTACGGGAAGTACGCCGCCGAGGGCCTCGTGCGGGCGGCGCGCGACGTGCCGTCCACGAGCGTGCGGTTCGGCCCGCTGCTGGGCGTCCCCGCGTCGCCGGGCGCCCTGTCGGCGCGGCACGGGCTGCTCGCCGCCGTGCGCCCGCTGCTCCAGGGGTACCCCGTCCACCTGCGCGGGGGAGGGGAGTTCCCGTGTTATCCGGGCGATGTGGCGGGCGCGGCGGAGGTCGTCGCCCGCGCGGTCGAGGCGCCCGCCACGGGAGCGACCTGGACCTGGTTCGACCCGGACGGCCCGACGCTGGCGGACGTGCTGCGGGCGGTGTGCCGCCCCCTCGGGCGCGTCCCGCGCATCGTCGACAGCACCGCCATGGGCCGCCTGCAGCGCGCGCTCGCGTCCCGCGCCGGGGTGCCGCCGGCGCTGCTCGGCTACTGCGAGCCGTGGTTCGACCTGGACCCGGCCGTCCTGGACGCCGTCCCCGGCGGCCCGCCGCGCTGCCCGGCCGGATACCTGGAGGCGACGGGCCGGGAGGTCTTCGCGTGACCGCTCACTACCCGCCGATCGACACCGACCCGCACCCGGCGTTCCCCGTCTACAGCGCCGGGAACTTCGGCGAGGTCGCGCCGGACCGGATCTCGCCGGTGTCCTGGTCGCTGGTCGGCACGCCCATGGAGCGCGCCACCCGGCGCCTCGCCGCGCGCTGCTTCGGCGAGCGCCCCTGGGCGCAGGGCGGCCACTACGTGTTCCTCGGCTACTTCGCGTGCAAGCCGTACCACAACCTGTCCGCCTACACGCGGCTGGCGAGCCGGCTGCCCCTGGTCACCCCCGAGGACGTCACCGCCGCCTACTTCGAGGGCACCCGCCCGCCGCGCCTCGGCCGGGCGCGGGAGGGCGCGCTCCGCCAGGCGGCCGCGCTGCCCCGCCTGATCAGGGAGCTGACCAGGCTCGGCCCCGCGCTGCAGCGGCTGGAAGAGGAGGTCGCCGACCTGGAGTTGCTCGCCCGCACCGCCGTGTCGCTGGGCGGCGAGGCGGCCCTGGTCGAGGTCTTGACGCGCGCGGCACCTGTTCTGGACGACGCATGGGACGCCCACATCGTCGCCACCACCGGGCTCGTGCCGCTGGGCGTCGTGCAGCGGCGGGTGAACAGGCTGATCGTCCCGCACGCGGAGGCCGTCACGCCGTGGCTGAACCGTCCCGAGGAACTGGTGTGGGACCGGCTGCACGCCTTCACCGGCGACCTCGCGTCGGGCGAATTCCTCGGCACGTCCTTCTACGAGGTGGCCGAGGACCGGGAACCGTGGTCCTGCTTCAGCGCCCGGCACCGGGCCGAGCCTTCAGCGGGCCGTCCGGACGCCGATCCGGTCGTCGACCCGGCCGAGGCCGCGCTCGGCATGCTGGGGCCGCGCCGACGCCGCCTGGCCGGTGCCCTCGCGCGGGTCATGGCGGAGACGATGGCCTCAAGGGAGCAGTCGAAGTCGCTGGTCATGCGGGTGCTGCACGTCCACCGCAGGGTCCTGCCGGAGCTGGCCCGGCACTGGCCGCTCGACGACGCGGACTGGCCCTACCTCACGATCGAGGAGCTCCGCCGCCTGCACCGCGCGCCCGGTCTCGCCGGCCGCGCGGCCGAACGGGCGGCGGCCTGCGCCGCGGCCGTGAACGCTCCCATGCCCGAGCGCCTCGACTTCTCCGGCGACGGCGACGGCGCCGGCGGGCGACGGGGCCGGGCCGCGGCCCCGGTGGCGGGCACCGGGGTGTCGCCCGGCCGCGTGACGGGCGTGGTGGTGCGCCCGCCCGCCGACGAGATCCCGGACGACCGCCCCGCCGTCCTGGTGTGCGAGTCGGCGGACGCCGACGTCGCCCCGCTGCTCGGGCTGGTCGCCGGAGTCGTCACCGGGCGCGGCAGCGCGATGTCCCACATCGCCATCCTGGCCAGGGAGCACCGGATCCCGGCCGTGGTCGGCCACCCCGGCGCCGCCGCGCTGCACCCCGGCGACCTGGTCACCATCGACGGCACGACGGGAGAGGTCCATGCCGAACCGGCCTTCACCGGATGAGTTCCTCACCGTCCTGGAGGACGCCTACGAGGCCGCCAAGCGGATCCGGCGCAGCATCCGCATGGAGGACGACATCGCGCGGGGCCTCGGGATCGACTCCCTCGACGCCATGGAGCTGCTCCTCGTCCTGGAGCAGACCTACGGGGCGGCGCTGATCGACGCGCCCGCCATCGCCGGCGTGGAGACCGTCGGCGACCTGTACGACCTGCTCGTCCTGCTCACCGGCCCGTCACCCTGACCGCGCCGCGGGCGCCGTCGACCTCGACGCGCATCCCGGTGCGCAGCCGGTCGAGGGCGTCCGCGACGCCGGTGACGCACGGCACCCCGAGCTCGCGGGCGACGATGGCGGCATGGCACAGGCTCCCGCCGGCGGTGGTGACCACGGCGGCCGCCTCCGCCATGAGCGGCACCCACTCCGGGTCGGTGCCGGCGATCACCAGCACCGACCCGGGCCGCCACGACGGATCGCCCGGACCGGACGCGCACACCACCGTCCCCTCCGCCACGCCCGGCGCCGCGGGGACGCCGGTGAGCGGCCCGCCGCCGGCGGCCGGAGCCGGCACCGGCCGGGTGACCGGCCGGTACTGCACCCACGCCAGGCCCGAGTCCAGCACGGCGAACTCCAGGTCGGCCACGGTGTCCAGCGCGCGCTGCACGCCGAGGCAGGCCCGCCCCGCCGGGCCGGCGCCGCTCCCGGCGGAGCACTCCTCGGCGGCGCCGGACGCCCACTCCAGCCGGCCGGACTCCAGGTCCCGCCCGATCCACACCCCGGACTCCCGCGGCGGCTCGTACCGCTGGAGCACGACCGCGACCTCGACGTCCCGGACGGCGAGGCCCGCCCGCGCCTGGTAGGCCCGGACGCGCTCGCCGCCGCCCGACCGCGCGACCCGGGCGACGGCCGCCGGGAGGCCGCCGAAGCCGACGCCCAGCTCGGTGCGGAACAGCCCGGCGAAGGAGTGGACCGGGTCGTCCTCGACGGACGCGGAGCTGCGCACGGCCCACAGGCCCGGCCCGGCGAGCCCGCTCAGGTCCGCCGGACCGGCCGCGGCCGGTCCGGCGGGGAGCACCCAGGTCGCGGGGACGCGGAACCCGTGGCGCCGCAGCACGGCGAGCCCGCGCGCCTTGCCGCCCACCGGCGCCCGCGCGTCCTCGGGGTCCACGTCGCAGAGCATGATCGGCTTCACGAGGCGGACGATACGCCCTCGCGCCGCCCGAGGTCCTGCTCCGGCCGCTCCAGGGCGACCTTGGGGAGGCGCCTGGCCAGCGGAGCCGGGAGCCACCAGGCGTGCCGGCCGAGGAGCTGCATGACCGCCGGGACGATCAGGCAGCGGATGATCACCGCGTCCAGCAGGACGGCGACCGCGAGGCCGAGGCCGAACTGCTGGAGCATGCGGTCCGGGCTCAGGATGAACGCCGCGAACACGACGATCATGATGGCGGCGGCGGCCGTGATGACCCCGCCGGTGGCGGCGAGGCCCTCCCGGACGGCGCGCGACGGGTCCCGGGTGCGCTCCCACTCCTCGTGGATCCGGGAGACCAGGAAGACCTCGTAGTCCATGGAGAGGCCGAACACGATCGCGAAGATCATCACGGGGATGAACGCCTCGATGGGGCCGCTCTGCGCGCCGAACCGGCCGTCCTGGAACACCAGGGTGATCGCGCCGAGCGCGGCGGAGATGGACAGCAGGTTCAGCAGCGCCGCCTTGATCGGGATCAGGACCGAGCGGAACACCACCATCAGCAGCAGCGCCGACATGCCGACGACGATCGCGACGAACAGCGGCATCCGCGCGGAGACGGCGTCCGAGAAGTCCTTGGCCGCGGCGGTCGGGCCGCCGACCAGGTACTCGGCGCCGGTCTTGGCCGACAGGCCCGGGAGCACGTCGTCGCGCAGGTCGTGGACGAGTTCGGTGGTCGCCGCGTCCTGCGGCGCGGTGGTCGGGTAGGCGATGACGGCGGACACCGCGCCGTCGCGGGACGGGATCGGCGGGGTCGCGGCGGCGATGCCCTCGGTCTGGGTCAGCGCCGTGCGCAGCGGCCCCGCGTCGCCCTTGGCGACCACGATGAGCGGGCCGTTGAAGCCGGGCCCGAAGCCCTCGGCCAGCAGGTCGTACGCCTGGCGGCTCGTGGTGGACGGGGCGTCGTTGCCCGAGTCGGCGAAACCGAGGCGCATGCCGAGGGCCGGGGCCGACAGCGCGACCAGGGCCAGCACGGCGATCAGCAGCGCCGGGACGGGCCGGCGCTGGACGGCCGCGGCGAGCCGGTGCCAGCGGTCCGTGCCGGGCCGGGCCTTCGCGGCCCGCTTGCGGACGTGCCGCTCGATGCGGCCGCCGAAGACGCCGAGCAGCGCGGGCAGCAGCGTCAGCGACGCCGCCATGGTGACCAGCACGGTCAGCGCCACGGCGAGCGCCACGCCCTGCAGGGAGCCGAGCCCGAGCGCGATGAGCCCGAGCAGCGCGATGATCACGGTGCAGCCGGCGAAGAACACGGTGCGGCCGGCGGCGTCCAGGGCCCGGCGGGTCGCGGTGGCCGGGTCGGCGCCGCCGCGCAGCTCCTGCCGGTACCGGTAGAAGATCAGCAGCGCGTAGTCGACGCCGACGCCGAGGCCGATCAGCATCATGATCGGCGGGGTGAAGTCGGCGACGGTGAACGCGTGCGAGGCCAGCGCGATCAGCCCGACCGCGCCGCCCACCGCGAACAGGGCGGTGACCAGGGGGAGCGCGGCGGCCACGAGGGAGCCGAACAGCAGCACCAGGATCACCAGGGCGGCCAGCATCCCGGCGCCCTCGGCGCCGCCGCCCCCGCCCTCCTCGGCGCCGCGCACGGGGTCGCCGCCGAGCTCGACGCGCAGCCCGTCCCCGGACGCGGCCTGCGCCGTTTCGATGATCTTCGTGACGTGGTCCTTGGGGACGTCCTGCGCGGACGCGTCGAGGGTGACGGTGGCGTAGCCGATGGTGCCGGTCTTCGACAGCGTCAGGTCCCCGACGCCGACCACGGAGGGCAGGCCCCGGACCTGGTCGAGCATCCGCCCGATCTCGGGGCGGTCGGCGGCCAGCCCGCCGCCGTTCTGCGCGACGATCTGGACGGTCGCGCCGGCCTGCTGGGAGCCGTGCTCGGCCATCAGGTCGGCGGCGGCCTGCGAATCGGTGCCGGGCAGGGAGAAGTCGTTGTGGTAGGCGCTGCCGGCGGTCTGCGAGCCCGCGGTGATCGCCGCGACCACGGCCACCCACAGCAGGAGGGCGGCCCAGCGGTGCCGCTGCGACCACGCGGCCAGCCGGCCGAAGCGGCCGGTGGGAAGGGGGACGGACACGTCAACCTCGGTTCATGCGGCGGGCGCCGACGACGGCGCCGGCGATGGCGGACAGGATCGGCACGACGACGAAGGCGGCCAGCAGGACGGGCGTGCCGTCCACGTCGAGCGTGCGGTCCAGGACGAAGGTGAAGAACGCGCCCACGGTCTCGGTCAGCAGGAAGCCCGCGGCCCCGCCGCAGACCAGCCCGATGAAGGCGCCCGGAATGCTCATGCCTCCAGGGTCGGGAACCGGTACCCCGCCCGGCATCGGCCGGGAGGGCGCACCCGGGGCACCCCGGAAGTTGCGGGCCCGGCGGCGCGGCTACGTCCCGGGTCGCATCCAGCGGGGGTTGACCATGCCCGACTCGTAGGCCATGACGACCAGCTGCGCGCGGTCGCGCGCCCCGGCCTTCGCCATGATGCGGCTGACGTGCGACTTGACGGTGGCGGTGCTGAGGACGAGCCGCGCGGCGATCTCGTCGTTGCTCTGCCCGGCGGCGACGAGCAGCATGACCTCGCGCTCCCGGTCGGTGAGGGAGCGCAGCCGGGGGCCGGGCTCGGGCGCGTCGACCCGCCCGGCGAACTCGCCGATCAGCCGCCGGGTCACCGACGGGGTGATCAGCGCGTCGCCGCGCGCCGCGACCCGCACCGCGTGGATCATCTCGGCGGGCTCGGTGTCCTTCAGCAGGAAGCCGGTGGCGCCCGCGCGCAGCGCGCCGTACACGTACTCGTCCAGGTCGAACGTGGTGAGGATGACGACGTGGACGCCGTCGAGCCGCGGATCGGCGGTGATCTTCCGGGCGGCCTCCAGGCCGTCCATCCGGGGCATCCGCACGTCCAGCAGCGCCACGTCGGGGCGCAGCGCGCGGCAGGCGGCGACGGCCTGCTCGCCGTCGGCGGCCTCGCCGGTCACCGTGATGTCGTCCTCGTCGTCGAGGATGGAGCGGAACCCGGCCCGCACCAGGCCCTGGTCGTCGGCGAGCAGCACTTCGATCATCGGGTGGACGCTCCGTTCCCATAGGGCAGCCGGGCCCGCACGACGAAGCCGCCGCCCGGCCCGGGGCCGGCGGTCAGCTCGCCGCCGAGGGCGCGGGCCCGCTCCCGCATGCCGTCCACCCCGCTGCCCGGCGCACCGCCGGGCGCCGCCCGGCCGGGGCCGTCGTCGGCGACCTCGACGCGCAGCTCGCCCGGCCCGCGCTCGACGCTGACGGCGACCTCCGCGCCGGGGGCGTGCCGCGAGGCGTTGGTGAGGGACTCCTGGACGATCCGGTAGGCGGCGAGCCCGACCTCCGTGGGCGGGTCGGCCGTGCCGGAGACGCTGCTGCGCACGGTGAGCCCCGCGGTCCGCGCGGACTCGACCAGGTCGCCGATGCGGTCCAGGCCGGGCGCGGGCGCGGTCGGCGCCTCCTCGTCGGCCTGCCGCAGGACGCCGAGCGTGGCGCGCAGGTCGCGCAGGGCCTCCCGGCTCGACTGCTTGATGGCGGCGAGGGCGGCCTCGCCCTGCGCGGGGTCGCGGTGGAAGCGGTGCAGCGACGTCCCGGCCTGGACGTTGATGAGCGACAGGTGGTGCCCGACGACGTCGTGCACCTCGCGGGCGATGCGCAGCCGCTCCTCGTTCGCGGCCTGCCGCTCGGCCTCCCGCAGGAACGCGACGCGGCTGTGCCGCACCCAGCCCAGCGCGACCATCGCCACCACCCATCCGGTCAGCATGAACACGGCGACGCCGTTGACGTCCTCGTTGCCGAGCAGCGTCCCGGTGCCGGTGGTGATCACGGTGAGCGCGGCCAGCACCACGGCCGCCTCGATCCGGCCCTGCGCCGCGACCAGGTACAGCGCCACGATCACCGCGATCATCAGGCCGCCGTCGTGGACGCTGGTGACGTAGTACACGCCGGTCGCGACGAGGACGAAGGCGGCGACGGTCACCGGGAACCGGCGGGCGAAGTACAGCGCCCCGCAGGTCAGCAGGATCAGCGCCCAGCCGGCCGCCGTGCGCGCCCACGGCTCCCGCCAGGCGTCGCCGATCACCGAGTTCAGGCTGCTGACCGACACCACCGCCAGCACGCCGCCGGCGAGGGCGGCGTCGCGGAGCCGGCCGCGCGGCGGACGAGGACTGCGCCGACCACCCATGCGAGCACCCTAACCGGGCCCCCGGCCCGGCCCCGTCCGACCCGCGGCCCAAGACACCCGGCCGGACCCGCAACCTGGGGTGTAGCCGCCGTCCGCCGGTATGCGACCGGGGGATGAGCTAGCCGGACGGGAGCAGGCGGGCGCATTCGCGGCAGGCGCGGGACGAGGCCGCGACAGCGGCGTGCGAGGCCGCCGCGAAGGCGCCGGACAGCAGCATCAGCGGCCAGTCCGAGGCGACACCGGCGGCGGCGACCAGGGCGAGCGCGGCGAAGGCTCGCGTCGGTCGCCCTCACGGCGGTCGCCGCGGGCGTCCTCGCGCTGGTGATCCTGTCCGGCCAGCGGCGGCTGCTCGATCTGCCCGCGGACACGGCCGGACGGAACGCGGCGGCGGCCCGGCTCACCGCGTTCACCGGCGTGTTCAACGTGCTGTGGGCGGTCGTCGTCGTGCTGATGGTCGTCCGGCCGGGCTCGGGCGCCGGGGGCTGAACGCGGGCCCCGGCCACTGGGCTTCTGCGGGGCGCGTCAGCCGTCGTAGCCGTGGACGAACCGGGCCAGGAGGCGGGCGAACTCGGCGCGCTCGGCGTCCGTCCAGTCGCCCATGGCCTTGGCGAAGTGCTCCTGGCGGGTCTGCCGGGTGGCCTCGACGACGCGCCGGCCGGCGGCGGTGAGTTCCAGGTGGATGCGGCGGCCGTCCTCCTGGGACGCGACGCGCCGCACGTAGCCGGACTTCACGGCCTCGGCGACGATGCGGCTGCCGCGCGAGGCGTCCACGCCGAGGCGGGCGGCGACCAGGCCGACGCTCATCTCCTGGCCGGGGTCGTCGGGGCCCTCGTCGATCACGTCCACGACGTGCAGGACCTGCACGTCCACGGGGAGGTTGTGCTCGCGGACCGCGGCCTTGCCGAGCCGCTGCCGCGACATCCCCCGGCGCAGCCTGACCATGCTCCGCTCGACCGAGTCGAGTGCCTCCTCGCCCATGCCCGCCAGTCTAGTTGGCTTGCGCAGCTCAACCATGTGCTCTTAGCATTCAATTGCTCAAAGCATAGAAATGAGAGGTGCACATGGTTGCGACGACCGCGCCGGCGGTGCCGATGCCCCGCCGGCACCGGCTGGCGGTGTTCGGCGGGCTGCTGCTCGCCGGGCTGATGTCCTCGCTGGACGCGACGGTGCTCGGCACCGCGCTGCCGGCGATCGTCGGGGACCTCGGCGGGCTCGACCGGATCGCCTGGGTGTCCACGGCGTACGTGCTGGCCACCAGCGTCACCGTCCCGCTGTCGGGGCGCCTCGGCGACCTGTTCGGGCGCCGGACGATCCTGCTCACCGGGCTCCTCGGCTTCCTGGCCGGATCGGCGGCCTGCGGGGCGGCGCCGAGCATGACCTGGCTGATCGTGTTCCGGGTGGTGCAGGGCGCCGCCGCCGGCTGCCTGATGAGCTCGATGTTCGCGCTCACCGGCGACCTGTTCGAGCCGCGCGAGCGCGCCAAGTACCAGGGCTACTCGGCGGTGATCTTCGCGGTGTCGAGCATCGCGGGGCCGCTGCTCGGCGGGTTCCTCACCGACCACGCCTCGTGGCGGTGGGTGTTCTACGTCAACCTGCCCCTCGGCATCGCCGCCACGGCCACCACCGTGCTGTTCCTGCGGCTGCCCCGGCCCGCGGGCAGGCCGCGCGTCGACTACCCCGGGATCGTGCTGCTCGGCGCGGCCGTCACCTGCTTCACCCTGTTCACCAGCTGGGCCGGGACGCGGTACGCGTGGGGCTCGCCCGCCGTCCTCGGGCTGGCGGCGGGCTCCGCCGCGCTGTTCGGCGCGTGGGTGCTCGCCGAGCGGCGGGCTGCCGAGCCGATCATCCCGCCGCGGCTGTTCCGCGACCGGTCGTTCAGCGTCGCCTGCGCCGTCGCCGCCGTCGGCGGCGCCACCGGCTTCGGGCTCGCCACCTACCTGCCGATGTTCTTCCAGGTCGTCGGGGGAGTGGACGCCACCCGATCGGGGCTGCTGCTCCTGCCGATGATGGCCGCGCTGCTGGCCGCCTCCATGGGCGCCGGCCGCCACATCCACCGGACCGGCCGCTACCACCGCCTCCCGGCGGCGAGCATGGCGGTCAGCGGGGCGGGCATCGCGCTGCTGGCCACGATGGACGCCGGGACCGGACTGGTCGCCGCCGGGTGCTACATGGCCGTCCTCGGCTTCGGGGCCGGGCTGTCGCAGCAGGTCGTGATGCTGATCGCGCAGAACGCGGCACCGCCCCGCGACCTCGGCGCGGCCAGCTCCGGGGTGTTCGCGACCCGGATGCTCGGCACCGCCGCCGGGATGGCCGTCTTCGGCGCGATCGTGGCGAACCGGTTCGCCGAGGGGGTCGTCCGGCGCGTCCCGGACGGGCGGGTCCCCGCGTTCGCCGACGCCGTGCGGCCCGAGGTGCTGGCCACCCTCCCCGAGCCCGTGCGGGACGGCGTCGCCGCCGCGTTCGCGGACGCGTTCTCCACCCTGTTCGTCACCGCGCTGCCCGTCGTCGCGGTGGGGCTGGCGGCGGCGCTGCTGCTGCGGCACGTCCCGCTGGCGCCGCGCGGCCCCGGCCGATAGCCGGGCCGCGTCCCGGCCGCTAGTCGTCGAGGTCGGCGTCGTGGACGAGCAGCGCGATCTGCACCCGGTTGTTCAGGTCGAGCTTGGTCAGCAGCCGCGACACGTACGCCTTCACGGTGGCGACGCTGAGCGACAGCTCACCGCCGATCTCGCCGTTGGTCCGGCCCCGCCCGACGAGCGCCGCCACCGCCCGCTCGCCGTCGGTGAGCCGGGCCAGCAGCTCGCGGGCGCGGTCCCGGCGCGGGTCGCCGCCGCGCTCGGCCACGTACGACATCATCCTGCGCAGCACCGCCGGCGACATCATCGGCTCGCCCGCCGCGACCTGCCGGATCGCCCGGACGATCTCCGGCGGCGGGGTGTGCTTCAGCAGGAAGCCGCTGGCGCCCGCCCGCATCGCCCGCAGGATGTGGTCGTCGGTGTCGAACGTCGTCAGGATGATGATCTCGGGCGGCTCGCGCCGCGAGCGCAGCAGCGCGGTCGCGGCGAGCCCGTCCACCCGCGGCATCCGGACGTCCATCAGGACGACGTCGGGCCGGTGCTCGTTGACGGCGGAGACGACCTCGGCGCCGTCGGCGACGTCCCCGACCACCTCGACGCCGGCGGCGTTCGCCAGCATCATCGACAGGCCGGCGCGGACGAGCGCGTCGTCGTCGACGATCAGCACCCGGACGGGAGGGGAGTCCATCCGATCACCCTACGGGCCGGTCAGGGCCGGCGCAGGCGGCGGCCGCTGACCTCGTGCGCCGCCAGCCGGAACCACTCGTCGCGGTCGCCGCCCGGCCACGGCCGCACCTGGGCCACCTCCGCCCGCTCCTGCTCGGTCAGGTGGTGGGTGCCGCCGCGCAGCAGCACGCTCCACCCGACGTGGTCGGTCTCGTCGAACCGGTCGACCTGGAACGCCGCCCGGACCTCGCCGCCCACCACCGAGGTCAGCAGGCTGCGGTTCATCCGGCCGGACGACGACGTCCGGAAGATCACGGCGTCGCCGTCCACGGCGTAGTTCACCGGGATCACGGTGGGGCCCTCGCCGTCGTCGAACGCGACCCGGCCGATGGTGCCGCCCTCGATGAGCCGCAGGCACTCGGCGCGGTCGAGTTCTTCCAGCACGGGCCGGTCAGAGGAGTTGGCTGCCATGCACCTCACCCTTCCCCCCCGGCCTCGCCGGCATGCGCGCCGGTGAGCGGCAGCCGGGCGCGCAGCCGGAACCGCCCGTCGCCGGTGCGGCCGTGCTCCAGCGTCCCGCCGAGCAGCGCCACCCGCTCGCCGAGGCCGACGAGCCCCGCCCCCGCGCCCGGCAGCGCGCCCGGCAGCGCGGCCGCGGGCGGCCCCGGCGGCAGCCCGTTGACGATCTCGATGTCCAGATCGCCGCCCGCTTCGAGGACGACCCGGACGTCCGCGCCCGGCGCGTGCTTGCGCGCGTTGGTCAGCCCCTCCTGGACGATCCGGTAGGCGTGCCGCCCCACCCGGTCGGGGACGGAGCCCGGGTCGAGGACGCCGTCCTCCAGCACGACGCGGGCGCCGGCCCGCCGCGACTCCCGGACGAGCCCCGCCACGTCGGCGAGCGTCGGCTGCGGGCGGTCGGGCTCGGCGCCGGCCGCGTCGTCGCGCAGCACGCCGATCACCTCCCGCAGGTCCTCCATCGCCTCGTAGGCGCTCCGGCGGATGACCCCGGCGGCCTCGCGCTGGTCGGCGGGCGCGTCCGGGCGGTACTCCAGGGCCCCCGCGTGCACGGCGAGCAGCGAGATGCGGTGCGCGAGGACGTCGTGCATCTCCCGGGCGATCCGCTCCCGCTCCAGCAGCCGGGCCTCCTCGACCCGCAGCCGCTGCTCGGTCTCGGCGGCGCGGGCCCGCTCCTCGATCGACGCGATGAGCTGCCGCCGGGACCTGACCAGCATCCCGGCCGTGATCAGCACCGCGTACAGCAGGGCGAACATGACGGTGCCCTGGCGGAACTGCTGCCAGGTGGAGGTGATCCAGAACAGCGCGGTGATGACCGCCATGTTCGCGGCGGCGACCGGCAGGGCCCGCTGCCACGGGCGCAGCATCGCCAGTGAGTACACCGCGATCGCGGCCGCGCCGAGCGCCGAGGTCGCCGTCCACTGGGCGAAGATCATCGTCACCGCGACGCCCACCGGGTACCGGCGCCGGAACAGCAGCAGGAAGAGCAGGGAGAGCGAGCCGACCGCGAGGTCGCGGGGCACCGAGATCTCCACGTCGGGAGGCGGGTCCTCCTTCGTGCCGAGGAGCAGCAGGACGCCCAGCACGGCCGCGGCGGCGGCCAGGCCCGCGTCGCCCGCCCACGCGCGCCACGACCGCCGGAACAGGTTCACCCGCCCCACGGTAGCCGCGCCGCCCGCCCCGCCCAGTGGCCGCAGGTCGACGGGCCATCGACTTTGGTCGGCGGTCGGCGGTCGGCGGTCGGCGGGACCGCGCGGCCCGGCCGCCTGTTCGCTTATTATTTACATGTAGGATTGTCACAAATAGATGCCGGGGGCGATGTGGAGACGAGGAGCGCGCCGTGACCTATGTGATCGCCGAACCGTGCGTCGACGTCAAGGACCGGGCGTGCGTCGACGAGTGCCCGGTCGACTGCATCTACGAGGGGGCGCGGGCCCTCTACATCCACCCGGACGAATGCGTCGACTGCGGCGCGTGCGAGCCGGTGTGCCCGGTCGAGGCCATCTACTACGAGGACGACCTCCCGGACCGCTGGACGGACTACACGCGGGCCAACGCCGAGTTCTTCGACGACCTCGGCTCGCCCGGCGGCGCGACCAAGCTCGGCGCCCTGGACCGCGACCACCCGCTGATCGCCGCGCTGCCGCCGGCGGAGGAGGGCTGAGATGACCGCCGAACGCTCCCGCCGCCAGGAGGTCCTGGACATCCTGCGCGACGCCGGCGCCGCGCTCGGCGTCGCCGAGGTCGCCGAGCGGCTCGGCGTCCACGCCAACACCGCGCGCTTCCACCTGGACGCCCTGACCGCCGAGGGGACCGTCGAGCGCACCGCCGAGCAGCCCTCCGGCCCCGGCCGGCCCCGCACCGTCTACGCCCCCCGCCCCGGCATGGACCGCGGCGGCGCCCGCGGCTACCGCCTGCTCGCCCAGATCCTGCTCAGCCGGCTCGCCGCCGAGGGGCCCACCGCCCGCGAGAGCGCCGCGCGGGCGGGCCGCGAGTGGGGCCGCTACCTCGTCGACCGGCCGCCGCCGTTCCAGCGGCTGAGCGCCGCGGAGGCGACCGACCGGCTCACCGCCCTGCTGGACGACCTGGACTTCGCCCCCCGCCCGGGCGGCGACCTCATCCGGCTGCGGCACTGCCCGTTCCTGGAGCTCGCCGAGGAGTACGGGCCACTGGTCTGCGACGTCCACCTCGGGCTCATGCAGGGCGCGCTGAAGGAGCTGGACGCGCCGGTCGAGGCCGACCGGCTGGAGCCCTTCGCCGAACCCGGCGCCTGCCTCGCGCACCTGCGCCGCGAATGACCTCCTCCGGGGACCCCAGGCGGGGTCCCCGGAGGAGGTCGGGGGGTGGTGCTCAGCCCACCTTGGCGACGGTGAGCAGGACGGCCGCGTCCTCCAGCGCCTCCAGGCTGTGCCGCGCGTCCGGGACGATCAGCAGGTCGCCGGACATCCCGTCCCACGAGTTCTCCCCGGCCAGCAGCCGGACCCGCCCGTGCAGCACGTGGATGGTCGCCTCGCCGGGGTTCTCGTGCTCCGACAGGGTGGTGCCCGCCGTCAGGGCCACCAGCGTCTGGCGCAGGACGTGCTCATGTCCGCCGTAGACGGTGTCCGCGCTGCGCCCGGTCGAGCCGGCCGCGGCCCGCTTCAGATGGTCACGTACCTGTGCGTCCAACGAGAGCTTCTGCATGGCCCCAAGTCTGCCCCGTGATCGCGCGCGCACACGAGACACCGGGCACACGAGATGCAGTGCATATCGCGCACACGAGACGCAGGGCACGCGGGGTCAGGTGAGCGGGAGGCCCGTCACCGGCTTGCCGGTCGCGCTGCCCGCCAGCCAGCCGTCCCAGTCCTTCGCCCACGGCGTCGGGCCGTTGCCGAACTGCAGCTGCCGGGACGTGCCCGTCACCTTCACGATGTCGCCCCGGTTCGTGAAGTCGTAGAACCATTTGGCGTCGGACGGGGCGGCGTTCACGCACCCGTGGCTGACGTTGTCGTTGCCCTGCGCGTCGGTCGACCAGGGCGCCGAGTGGACGAACGTCCCGCTGTAGGTGAGGCGGACGTTCCACTTCGTCGGGATGCGGTACTCGCCGGGGTCGCCGGTGGTCGCGGAGTCCATGACGATGTCGGCGGCCTTCTCCTGCGCGATCATCGTCCCGCTGTAGCTGTCGTGGCCCGGCTTGCCGAGGCTGACCTTCATCGTCCGGACGGTCCGGCCGCCGTCGGTCACCGTCGCCCGGTGCTTCTTGGCGTCGATCGTGGTGATGTGCCGCGCGCCCACCGTGAAGCTGGCGCTGCGGTCCTTCTTCCCGTAGACGCCGTCGCCGACCTTGAGCCCCGCCAGGTGCGCGATGACCTTCACCTTCTGCCCGGACGGCCAGTAGTCGCGGGGCCGGAAGTCGACCTCCTTGTCGCTGACCCAGTACCAGGCGCCCTCGACCGGCTTGGACATCCGGACCTCGAGGGCCTTCTCGACCGCGACCTTCCCCGCCTTGGTGCTCACCGGCCGGGACAGCAGCAGCTGCACGGGCATGCCGACGCCGACGGTCTCGCCGTCCAGCGGCGACATGCCCGACGTCAGCTTCTTCTGCGGCGTCAGCGTCGTGAACGTCGACGTCGCGGTGACCGGCTTGCCGCCCTCACCGGTGCCCGTCGCGGTGACCGTGTACGTCGTGGACGGCCGCAGCGTCCACGACGACTTCCACGACTTGCCGTCCGCTGCGAGCCTTCCCTCGGCCTTGGCGTTCTTCTGGCCGTAGGTGAGGGTGACGTTGGTGAGCCTGCCGTTGTCTGCGGTGACGGTGACGGGCAGGTCGGGCGCCGCCTGCCGCGTCCCGGTGGCCGGCGTGATCGCCAGCTTCACCGCGTCCGCGTCCTTGCCGCCGCCGTCTCCGCCCTTGCCACCGCCGCCGCCGGACGAGCAGCCGGCGACGGCGACGAGCACCGCCCCGGCGACCGCCGCGATCGCCGTCCCGGACCGACCCTTGCGCACCTGAGAACTCCTCACGCTCGCCTGCCGTGCCCGTCGCGCGGGTCATCCCGCGTTCAAGGCCCGCACAAGGTATGCACGTGCTCAGGTTATGCACGGTTCAGCGCGACCCATGCGACACCACGGACACTCTTCGGTGTTCTCTCAGCCGGGCAACTCGGCCGCGGCGGCACTGTCCAGCAGGAACAGGGTCCGGTCACGCCCGCGCGCGCCGACGGCCGGGGCGCGGGCGACGTCCGTGCCCGCCGCCAGGGCGAGCCGGACGGCCTCCGCCTTCGACGCGCCCGCCGCCAGCACCCACACCTCGCGCGCGGCGCGCAGCGACGGGAACGTCAGCGAGATCCGGGTCGGCGGCGGTTTGGGGGAGTCCCGCACCGCGACCACCGGACGCTCGTCGCGCAGCCCCGGCATGCCGGGGAACAGCGACGCGACGTGCGCGTCCGGGCCCACGCCGAGCATCAGCACGTCGAACTCCGGGACCGGGCCCGGCCCGGCGGCGGCGCGCAGCTCGGCCGCGTACCGCTCCGCCGCCGCGTCCGGGTCGTCGCCGTCCGCGCCGTCCGGGCCGGCCATCACGTGCACCCGCGCCGGGTCGACCGGGACGTGGTCGAGCAGCGCCGCCCGCGCCCCGGTCTCGTTGCGCTCGGGGTCGCCGGCGGGGCGGAACCGCTCGTCGCCCCACCACACGTCCACGCGGGACCAGTCGACCGCGTCGCGCGCGCCGGACGCGGCGACCGCCGCCAGCACCGCGGCCCGCGACGACGATCTCCGGGACGTGGCCGCGCAGGCCCGCGACGACCTCCCGTCCCACGGCTCCGTACCCGCCGAGGACGACGACCC